>CAZDKF010000008.1:0-15654 GCA_964505955.1 uncultured Rhodoluna sp.
AAATGAACGTGTTTTATTCCAAAATGAGGCAAAACCAGGTCAAATTTGACCTTCATCAGACTGTTTGCGCCTAAGGGTTAGGTAGTCCTCGAGTTCAGAGGCAATCTCGTCGGCACTCGGCACCTCGGTTTTTGGCGCTCTGATTCTTGGCCCGCGCGAGTTGGACTCGTCTGAAGAGAACCCATCCTCGAGGCTGGTTACCAATTTGGCAAGTTCTGGGTTGTCGCTAATCTTGCGCTCCAAATCGACTGAGAACTTATTTGCCGATTCGCGAAGGCTGTCGGTTGGAAAAACCAAACCGGTGATCGAAGATATCTGCTCGAATGCCATCACAGCAGCTTGTGGGTAGCTTAAGTCGCTCAGATAGTGAGGCACCAGCATCACGAAGCCCGCCGTTGGAAAATCCTCTTCGGCAAAACGAAATTCGAGCAAGTGCAAGACATTGCCAGGAACCTGTGTCTGCGGTTTCCATTCCGAGACACGATCGATGATGTCTTTGCGATTGCCTGAAATAGTGACACCGACAGGCCTGCTGTGCGGAATTGGAAACGGAATCGAGTGAACCCAAGCGAAATCTTCCACTTCAAAAAAATCAATCAAATCAAAAACGGCTTGGGTGAATGACTCCCACTTGAAGTCAGGTTCGTATCCGTGAAGAAACAGGAACTTTTGACCAACTTCATCGGTGACCAGATATAGAGCGAGCATCGAAGGTTCATACGAAGAAATGTGATCTTTTTCAAAATACATAACCGGTCGACGAGAGCGGTAATCGAGCAACTCATCGTTGTCGAATAAGGCGACAACGCGGTGCTGAAGATTGTCAAAAACATGTTGTGAGAACTGCTCGATGGTCGAACCAGCATCTGTGAAACCAGTTAGCCCTGCTATCAGGTGCAGCCCGCTAGGCACATCGAAGTCATCGTTGTGCAACTCATACAACTCGCTAGGTTCAACCACGCTTCTAAGTCTACGAGAGGGGTTTAGAGTGTTGGCATGGCTAAACACAACATAAAGGTGGCAAGCACCGCCCCAGCGTTCTCAAAAGACGCAATCTTCGTAATTGCTTGTGTGCTCAAAGGCACAAAGCTCGCCCTCTCTGCTGAAGGCGTAGACATCAGTGCGCTCAAGTCGCTCGACCTAGAGAAGATTGGCGCAAAGCCGGCGGCTGACAACTTGGTAAAGGTGCCGGGCCCGAACGGATCGTTCTTCGCTATCGTTGGCGGATTCAAGCCAAAAGACATCGATTCGCTTCGGTATGTTGGCGGAACTCTGGGAAGAACCCTTGGCGATTTCAGAAACGTTGTGTCAGCCCTACCGGTTTCAACAGAAGCCGAAGCGCTAGCGCTGCTAGAGGGTTACGCCGTCGGAAACTACAGCTACCAAGCGTATAAGTCTGACGCTAAGAAACAAGTCACTCAGACTTTATCGCTTGTCACCAAAACGAAAGTTAAACCTTCGGTGCTGACTCGAGTTGAAATTCTGCGCGCTGCTGTTCATGACACACGTGACCTAGTTAGCATGCCGGCGAATGATCTCTACCCGCAGAGCTTTGCGAGCCTAGCAACCAAGCTCGCGAAAGGTTCTTCAGTAACCATCACAGTTCTCGACGAGAAGAAATTGGCAGCCGGTGGATTCGGCGGAATGATCGGAGTTGGAAAAGGTTCAGTGCGACCACCTCGTCTGGTGAAAGTCGAATACAAGCCAACGGGCGCGAAGAAGAAAATTGCGTTCGTTGGCAAAGGAATCACATATGACACCGGAGGACTTTCGCTAAAGCCACCCAACTCAATGTTGGGCATGAAGTATGACATGACCGGTGCGGCAACCGTTCTCAACGCCGTGCTTGCAATCGCTCGACTAAAGCTCAAGGTTCAGGCAACCGCTTACCTTTGCCTCGCCGAGAACATGCCGTCAGGTTCTGCAACTCGACCTGGTGATGTCATCAAACTGCGCAATGGTAAGACCGTCGAAGTGACCAACACGGATGCAGAAGGTCGCCTTGTTTTAGGCGACGGAATTGCCCTGGCTAGTGAGAGCTATCCGGACTTGATTGTTGACGTTGCCACCCTTACCGGAGCACAGCGGGTCGCCCTCGGCACCAGATATGCCGGCCTCATGGGCGACGACTCGAGTGTCGATGCATTGCTGAAGGCCACCAAAGTTGCAGGCGAGTTCGCTTGGCCAATGCCGTTTCCAGAGGAACTGCGCGCACTTCTAAACAGCGATATCGCTGACCTAATGAATGCGAGAGTTGGCAACCCGAGCGGTGGAATGCTTGTCGGTGGCCTGTTCTTGAAGGAATTCGTTGGCAAAAAGTCGAAGACTTCTGACGAGCTAATTTCTTGGGTGCACCTAGATCTCGCCGGACCAGCCGACAATGACGGGCCTGGCTATGGCTTCATTCCAAAGGGAGCCACCGGTTCTTATGTTCGCAGCTTGGTTGCTCTGGCTGAAAGCCTTAGCAAGTAGTAAATACTCGCCCGCTCGGCATCTGCTGGGCAGTAGTAAAGTTGATGAGTTAGCAGACCTTCTAGGAGCACGTTTTGGCTGAACACAATTTCGATGTAGTTATTCTCGGCGGAGGTAGCGGTGGTTACGCTGCCGCACTTAGGTCGGCGCAGCTTGGCAAATCCGTTGCTCTAATCGAGAAAGACAAGCTCGGCGGCACCTGTCTGCACCGAGGCTGCATTCCAACCAAAGCACTGCTTCACTCAGCTGAAGTGGCCGACGTGGTTAGAGATTCGGCTCACTACGGAATCAACTCGCAGTTTGGTTCAATCGACATGACGGCCGTCAACGCTTACAGGGATGGAATAGTAGACAAGCTTTTCAAAGGCCTTACCGGTTTGGTCAACTCGAAGAACATCACAGTTGTAGCAGGCGAAGGTCGCATGGTGGGCCCAAAGACCGTAAGCGTCGGAGCAGACTCATACACAGGCAAGAACTTGGTTCTCGCGTCTGGTTCATACTCGCGCTCACTGCCTGGTCTTGAAATCGGCGGAAGAGTAATAACTTCTGAACATGCCCTGCAGATGACTTTCGTTCCTAACAAGGTGATCGTTTTGGGTGGCGGCGTAATCGGTGTCGAGTTCGCATCAATCTGGCGTAGTTTCGGAACCGAAGTAACAATCATCGAAGGCTTGCCAAATTTGGTTCCTAACGAAGAGCCAGCAATCAGCAAGGCCCTTGAGCGAGCATTCCGCAAGCGCGGAATCGAATTCAAGACTGGCGTTCGTTTCTCTGGTGTCGAGCAACACGAAAACGGTGTTGTCGTAAGCCTCGAAAGCGGAGAGCGCTTTGAGGCAGAGTTGCTTCTCGTTGCAGTTGGCCGTGGCCCGAACACGGATGGTCTTGGCTACGCAGAAAACGGCGTATCGATGGACAGAGGTTACGTTCTAACCAACGAGCGCCTTGAGACCAGCGTGCCCGGAACCTACGCCGCCGGAGACATTGTTCCAGGCTTGCAACTTGCCCACCGAGGTTTTCAGCAGGGCATCTTTATCGCCGAAGAGATCGCCGGCTTGAAGCCAGTGACTATCGATGAAAATGGAATTCCGAAAGTTACGTATTGCGAACCCGAAATTGCTTCAGTCGGCCTCTCAGAAGCAAAAGCTGCCGAGAAATTTGGCGCAGAGAACATCTCGACCTACGAGTACAACCTGGGTGGCAACGGCAAGAGCCAGATTCTCGGAACCGCCGGCTTCATCAAGTTGATTCGCCAGAACAACGGTCCGGTTGTCGGAGTTCACATGATTGGTTCTCGCGTTGGCGAGCAGATCGGTGAAGGTCAGCTAATCGTCAACTGGGAGGCTTATCCAGAGGATGTGGCCTCACTTGTGCACGCACACCCAACAATGAACGAGGCAATCGGCGAGGCACACCTTGCTCTCGCCGGAAAACCGCTACACGCCCACGCGTAGAATTTTGCAATAGGAGCATAAATAATGAGCGAATCAGTACTACTTCCAGCCCTGGGCGAAAGCGTCACAGAGGGAACGGTTACCCGTTGGTTGAAAAAGGTTGGAGACACCGTAGCGGTTGACGAACCGCTGGTAGAGGTTTCGACAGACAAAGTCGACACTGAAATTCCATCGCCCTTTGCCGGAGTGCTCGAGCAAATTCTCGTTCAAGAAGACGAAACAGTTCAGGTTGGTGCGGCCCTCGCATTGATCGGCACCGGTTCCGGAGCAGCTCCTGCTCCTGCAGTAGCCCCGGCTGTCGAGACCTCGCCCGAGCCAGTCGTCGAGCCAGTCGTCGAGACAGTTGCTCCAGTAATCGTAGAACCAGTAGCGCCTGCATTTGTCGCCCCTGCCCCTGTTACTCCTCAACCAGTCGTTGCTCCTGTTGTTGCAGCAGCACCAGCATCAGCTCCCCAGTCGGTTAGCTCGGCATCATCAGATGCAAGCTACGTGACACCGATTGTTCGCAAATTGGCGAATGACAACGGCATCGACCTTTCAAATCTTTCGGGCACCGGGGTTGGCGGACGCATTCGCAAGGAAGACGTTATTGCGGCAACCACTGCTCCAACCGCCGCAGCACCAAGCGTCCCATACACTCCAGTGGCATCAAGCACTCCTAAAGCAGCGGTTACGACGTCGCACCTTCGCGGAACCACAGAGCCAATGTCGAGATTGCGCAAAGTTCTTGCAGAGCGAGCTGTTGCTTCGATGGTTTCGACGGCGCAACTAACCACGGTTGTTGAAGTTGACGTCACCGCCATTGCTAGCATGCGCCAGAACGTGCAAGATGCTTTCGTTGCCAAGACTGGTGTCAAGTTGAACTTCATGCCATTCTTTGCTCTAGCCGCCGCAGAGGCACTCAGGGCACACCCGAAACTCAATGCAAGCGTTGATGGCGAGAACATCGTTTACCACCCGACCGAAAACATCTCGTTTGCAGTAGACACTGAAAAGGGTTTGCTGACGCCGGTTATCAGGGATGCCTCTACGCTTAACCTCGCACAGATCGCCCTTCAGATCGCAGACCTCGCAGCACGCACTCGCAACAACCAGCTCAAACCAGACGAGCTAAGTGGCGGCACCTTCACGCTTACCAACACCGGTTCACGCGGCGCACTGTTTGACACCCCGGTGGTCTTCCTTCCGCAGGTCGCCATACTGGGAACAGGAATTGTTACTAAGCGCCCAGCCGTTGTAAAGGCCGTCGATGGAACGGAGTCGATTGCAATCAGAAGCATGGTTTATCTAGCTCTTTCTTATGACCACCGCGTGGTTGATGGCGCAGACGCCAGCAGATTCTTGGTTGATGTTAAGCAGAGGCTTGAAGAAGCCAACTTCAGCGCTGACTTAGGAATTTAGAACAGCGAGATTGACCTCGGCCACTAGGTCGGGGTCATTCTTAATATTCGGTATCCGCCCTCAATCTGCTCAGCAGTCAGCAGGCCATCGATTACCTGATTGGAGCAAGCAGCTTCGAAATTTGCAAACCAAACTGAGCCAAGAGTTCGGGCATTTGAGTAAGTCTGAACTTTCCAATCGCCAAGTTCAAACTCACTAAGGTCTTTTCTCTCTCGATTGTCGAATTCCGCGAGGATGGTGCAGGTGGCAAGGTCTGCAGGTGTTGAACTTGTCACTTTCGGTTCGACCTCTGACATATTGAAGCTCGCGGCTTTCGTCACCAAATTCGGAAGGATGAAACTTGCCAATAGCACCACGCCAACTCCCCCAGTAAATGCGAACAAATAGATAACTCGACGTCTAGCGCGAGTTTCTTTTCTACTATTGGCAATCTCGATGACCACGCGCTTGGGCGAAATGCGATGCACAGCGGTTTCTACCGAAGCTTCATCTAGGCGTCGACGAGCGCGAAACCAGTTCGAGAAAAGTCGACTGTAGGTATGCAGACTTGAAGTTTCTGCAATTTCGACGAAATTAGACCAGCGCACTCGAAAATCATTACCGTGCTGAGCGGGGCTATGGGCGGTGGCAGAACTTCTGTTGAAAACGGAATAAATCGCTCGATTGTGGATTTAAACTAGCAACATGCCAATTTTCGAAACGATCGGCCTCGCTCCCAACTTTGTTGACTACGAGGCCGCTTGGCAAACTCAAAGAGAAGTTCATGCAGCGGTCGCAGCGGGCCACAAACCTGACACCGTGCTTTTGCTAGAACACAACTCGGTATTCACGGCCGGCAAGCGAACCGAAGACTATGAAAAACCAACCGATGGCACACCGGTCATAAACGTTGACCGAGGTGGAAAGATAACCTGGCACGGGCCTGGCCAATTGGTTGGCTATCCAATCATGCGACTGCCTGAACCCATCGACGTAGTTGGTTATGTGCGCTGGCTTGAGCAGGTTTTGATAGACACCATCGCCGAATTCGGCGTCATCGGGCAACGCGTCGGTGGCCGATCGGGTGTCTGGGTCGACGTCAACGGAGAGTTCGAGAAGGTTGCTGCCATAGGCATAAGGGTCGCCGAAAAGACCACGATGCACGGATTCGCCCTGAATTGCGACAACTCACTTCAGCCGTATGACACCATTGTCGCGTGCGGTATTTCAGATGCTCGCACGACAACGCTCGAGATTCTCACGGGCAGGAAGATCACCCCAGCCATGGCGGCCGACGTAGTCAAGAAACACCTTGGACAGATTGGAACAGCCCGATGAACGAAAAACCTGAGCGCAAACTGCTGCGCATCGAGGTGAGAAATTCTTCGGTTCCGATCGAGCGCAAGCCAGAGTGGATTAAGACCGTCGCAAAAATGGGTCCCGAGTATCAAGCTCTGCAGTCCCTTGTGAAATCAGAGGGTCTGCATACCGTATGCCAAGAAGCCGGTTGCCCAAACATCTATGAGTGCTGGGAAGACCGCGAAGCCACATTTCTGATTGGTGGGTCACAGTGCACTCGCAGGTGTGACTTCTGTCAAATCGATACTGGCAAGCCTGCAGATTTTGACGCCGATGAGCCAAGACGAGTTGGCGACTCTGTAAAGCAAATGCAACTTCGCTACGCAACCGTCACCGGTGTAGCTCGCGACGACCTCGAGGATGAAGGCGCTTGGCTGTATGCAGAGACAATCCGACAGATTCACCAACAGTCAGAAGGAACCGGCGTCGAGATTCTCGTTCCCGACTTCTCTGGGAATCCTGATTTATTGAAACTGGTTTTCGAGGCACAGCCAGAAGTCTTTGCCCACAACGTTGAAACAGTTCCTCGAATCTTCAAACAGATTCGCCCGGCATTCACTTACGAGCGCTCGCTAGATGTTCTAACCCAGGCAAGAAACTTTGGACTGGTGACTAAGTCGAACCTGATTTTGGGCATGGGCGAAACTATCGAAGAAATTGTGCAGGCCCTCAACGATTTACATGATGCCGGCACAGACATCATCACAATCACTCAGTACCTAAGGCCAACGCCGAGACACCATCCAGTTGAGCGCTGGGTCAAGCCACAGGAATTCGTCGAACTCAAGAAGATCGCAGAAGACATCGGATTTATTGGTGTCTTGAGCGGCCCACTGGTGAGATCTTCATACAGGGCGGGACGGCTCTGGGCTCAGTCGATGATTAAGAAGGGTCGAGAGATTCCAGAAAATCTTCAGCACCTTGCAGTTGCTGCTGCCGCCGAGGGCTTCAGCCAGGCTGTTCACTAAATCGTTTAGGCTATCTGTCATGGCTAAGAAAGAAAAAACCAAGCGCGAACCAGGTCGATTTAGGCAACTGCTGCAGATTTATGGCGCGACTGCCAAGAATGACAAGGCAGCTGTAGCTTGGGCGCTACTCGGCCTATCGATTCCGACCCTTCTCGGTGTCGGCGTCGCTTCAATTGTTGAACCTGGAAACGTCATCGTGTTTGTCATGTGGACAATCCTCGGTTTTACCATCGGTCTCTTGGTGGCGATGATAATCATGTCGAGACGTGCGGAGGCCGCAGCCTACGCTCGCTTCGAAGGCCAAGCCGGTGCCGCTGGAGCCGTTCTGCGCAGTTCGCTTCGACGTGGCTGGCGATTCAACGAGATACCGGTGCACATCAACCCGAGAACCCAAGAGGTTGTCTATCGTGCCGTTGGGCCAGGCGGAGTTGTTCTAGTTGGCGAAGGCCACTCTCGTGCTCGCGTAGCAGTCATGGTTGAAGACGAGCGCAAGAAGGTTCAGCGCATAGCTCCCGGAGTTATGACACACGCTTTCTTCGTTGTGCCAGGTGATGAGAAATCGACACCGCTGGCCAAACTTGGAAAGACCGTTCTGAAGCTCAAGCGAGCGCTAAATCGCCGCGAGGTTTCGGTAGTGGCCAACCGGCTCGACTCGATCGGCATGAACATTCCCGTGCCAAAGGGAATTGACCCAAACCGCATCCGTGCGCCGCGTCGCTAGGGTCTGAGCACCCTTCAGCCGCCCTGGCAAAGGTTTTACATTGCCGAAACATTTATTGCCAATCTGGTGACTTGTCGCTAACTAGAATCGTGGCATCGGCCTAGTTGTAGGGCCATCAAACTAGCGAAGGGACATCACCCCGTGTCTAACCCAATGTTCAAGTCAGCGTCTGAAGTCGTCAAGTACATCAAAGACAATGACATCAAATTCTTGGATGTGCGTTTCACCGACCTTCCAGGTGTGCAGCAACACTTCAACCTTCCAGCTTCAATGATCGACGAAGAGTTCTTCAAAGATGGCCAGTTGTTCGACGGCTCGTCGATCAGAGGTTTCGCTTCGATTCACGAATCGGACATGAAGCTGCTCCCAGATGTGACCACCGCATATGTCGACGAGTTTCGCGACAACAGCACGCTGGTTATGGTCTTCGACATTTACAACCCGCGCAACGGCGAGATCTACGGTCGCGACCCACGTCAGGTAGCCAAAAAGGCAGAGGCCTACCTTGCTAGCACCGGCATTGCCGACACCGCTTTCTTTGCACCAGAAGCAGAATTCTTCATTTTCGATGACGTTCGTTACGAATACAAGAGCAACAGTTCGATGCACTTCATCGACTCGAGCGAAGCAGCATGGAACTCTGGCCGCGACGAGCGCGTCGATGGCCTAGGCGGAAACCTTGCCAACAAAACTCCTTACAAGGGTGGCTACTTTCCTGTTACCCCTACCGATCAGCATGCTGACATGCGTGACGACATCGTTCTTGAGCTCGAAAAGGCTCGCCTGCAGGTAGAACGCAGCCACCACGAGGTCGGAACCGCCGGCCAGGGTGAGATCAACTACCGCTTTGACACGCTCGTCAGCGCAGCTGACGACGTTTTGAAGTTCAAGTACATCGTCAAGAATGTTGCTCATCGCTGGGGTAAGACCGCAACCTTCATGCCAAAGCCACTCTTCGGCGACAACGGTTCGGGCATGCACGTGCACCAGTCGCTCTGGAAAGACGGCAAGCCCCTGTTCTACGACGAGTCAGGATACGGCGGACTTTCAGATATTGCACGCTGGTACATTGGTGGAATCTTGAAGCACGCGCCCTCGCTGCTTGCATTCACAAACCCAACCGTAAACAGCTACCACCGCCTGGTTCCTGGATTCGAAGCTCCGGTGAACTTGGTCTACTCGGCCGGAAACCGTTCGGCAGCAATTCGAATTCCGATGACGGGAACCAACCCGAAGGCAAAGCGCATTGAATTCCGCGCTCCTGATGCCTCGAGCAACCCATACTTGGCTTTCTCAGCGATGCTCATGGCCGGTCTAGATGGAATCAAGAACCGCACTGAGCCACACGCTCCTGTCGACAAAGATCTCTACGAGTTGCCACCAGAGGAAGCAAAGAACATTCCTCAGGTGCCAGGCAACCTGGAAGACGTTTTGAAGGCTCTCGAGGCAGATCACGACTACCTGCTAGCCGGAGACGTGTTCACCAAGGACCTGATCGAGACCTGGATTGACTACAAGCGCGAGAAGGAAATTCTTCCGATCGCGCTTCGACCTCACCCATACGAGTTCGAACTCTATTTCGGCGTTTAGCCAAAAAGTGCCCGGCGAAAGTCGGGCACTTTTTTAGTAGAAGAGTTTCTCGAAAACCATTCGCGCTCTACGTGTGCTTGCAAGGTAATCGGTTTCCAGCGTCGACGCCCCGCCCTTCGGATATTCCAAGATTCGAGCGATACCCTCTAGTTGACGACGATCGGTTGGCAAAACATCGGTGCGTTTATTCGACCAGAGCACACTGGCAGAGCGCACCCTAGAGGCCAAGGTCCAGGCCTGTGAAAGCACCAGCGCGTCGTGCTTTTCGATCAAGTTTTCGGCAACCATGGCTTCTAGAGCCTCAAGAGTTTTCGGGGTTCTAATGGAAACGTGCTGGCTGCCAAAACGCATTTGGTAGAGCTGAACGAGCCACTCAACATCACTGAGCGAGCCTCTTCCGAGCTTCAAGTGTCTCTTCGGGTCGGCACCCTGGGGTAAACGTTCGCTTTCGACACGAGCTTTGATTCGTCTGATTTCGATGAGGGCAGCGTCGCTTAGCTGAGCGGGGTAACGGTGTTGGTCTATTAGGTGCGTGAACTTTTGACGTAGTGCCGGTGAGCCGGCAATTGGCCTGGCGCGCAAAAGCGCCTGAGCCTCCCAGTTGTCAGACCAGCGCTTGTAGTAGTTCTCGTAAGACTCAATCGACCTAACCACCGCACCGTTTTTTCCTTCTGGGCGAAGGTCGATGTCAATCTCAAACTCAAGCACATTGTCGCTGGTGTACTTCTTCAACAGAGACACGATCAACTCGGCTTGCTTTTGAGCGATTTCGGAGTCACCCTCAGATTCGTAGACATACATCACGTCGGCGTCTGAACCAAAGCCAAGTTCTTCTCCCCCGAACCGACCCATCGCAATGATGGCGAAGTCGATAGCAGCTTGCTGATCGCTTGCAATCGAATCTTGGATGGCTCGCCTAGAACTGCGCCCATAGAAATTCGAAGCGTTTCACGTCTTCGAATCTGACGGATTGCTGCCGAAGCGGCTTCTAGGTCTTCGTGACGTTCAGAAATTGCCTGCAGCTCAGACGCCAACACCTTTTTTTCTAGCGGAACCAAGTCGGCTGAATCCTCGAACCAGGCCGCACCCTCGGGAATGCGCTCGAAGAGGCCGGTGGCGAGACGACTGTTAGAAAGAACTTTGGTCATGCGTTCTGCAGCACCCGAAGAGTCGCGCAGCATTCTCAGATACCAGGGTGACTCACCTAGGTCTTCGCTCAAGCGCCTAAAGGCGAGAAGCGCAGAATCAGGATCGGTTCCTTCGGTAAACCACTGAAGCAGAACCGGCAGCAGCTGTCGCTGAATTGCCGAGCGACGAGATAGCCCGCTCGTTAGGGCGGCGATATTTGACAGTGCGCTCTTGGCATCTACGAAACCAATTGCCGAGAGGCGATCGTATGCCTGACCAGATGTGAGCTCAAGATTAAGTCCGTCAATTTTCGCCACGGCACTGAGTAGCGGTCGATAGAAAATGCGCTGGTGCAGCCCTCGCACCTCAAGCTTCACGTTTTCCCAACGACTAAGCAGTTCATCGGCGGTTTGTTTGACATCTACCGATCTCGCAAGTGCACGTCGAGCCGATTCAGAAGAAGGCATCAGGTGGGTTCTTCTCATCTGGCTCAGTTGAATTCGGTGTTCTAGCAGACGCAAGAATCGATAGTGTCTCGAGAAGGCATCGGCTTCGCTGCGGCCGATGTAGCCACCCTGGGCGAGTGAGGCGATGGCGCTAAGGGTGTCCCGATGACGCAAGCTTTCATCGGTTCTGCCGTGAACTAACTGCAAAAGTTGAACCGTGAATTCAATGTCTCTTAGACCACCAGGTCCCAGTTTGATTTGCGAATCGATTTCGTTTGCCGAAATGTTCTCTGTAACTCGCTCGCGCATTCTCTGCGCAGATTCAACGAAGCCATCACGGCCAGAGGATGCCCAAACTTTCGGCGAGATTGCAACGACATACTGCTGCCCGAGCGTCATGTCGCCTGCAATCGGACGAGCCTTCAAGAGCGCTTGAAACTCCCAGTTTTGCGCCCAGCGCTCGTAATAGGCGACGTGCGAGTCGAGACTTCTTACGAGCGCTCCACTCTTGCCCTCTGGCCTGAGGTTCGCATCTACCTGCCACAGCATCGGCTCAACCGCATTTGCATCGATTGCTCGCATCATTCGAGTCGCGAGAAGAGTTGCGACCTCGAGCGAACGATTGCCTTCTGTTGCGCCAGACTCTGAATCGGCTACAAAGATTACATCTACATCGCTGATGTAATTTAGCTCGCGGGCTCCACACTTGCCCATCGCTATCACTGCGAGGCGTGTCTGATCAACTTCATCAGTCGAGAAGGAGCCGAATTGTGAGGAGGTCTTGAGTTCGGCGCGAGCTATCTCAAGCGCGCCATCGAGGTCTGCTCCGGCGAGGTCTGCCAGTGATGCGGCTACCTTGGGCAATCCGGCTTCTGCATCAGTCTGTTCTAGATCAAAGATCGATATTCTTAGCAACTCACCGCGATAGGCCAGCCTGAGTTTTGACCAAACGCTCGCCGAGTCAAACTCAGCAGATAGTTCGCCAGCAATAGACGAGTGCAACGCTTCTCGAAGTTCTGCTGCCGAACGCAGTTCATCAATTCGCTTGTCGAACTGCGAGAGAAGTTCTGGGCGACGCATGAGCAGATCTCCCATTGCTTCTGAAGCACCAAGCAGTCGACACAATCGATTTGCAGAATCTTCTTTTCCAAGCAGTTTCTTAATCTTTGCCAAATCAACACGGGTTAGGTTCAGAAGGTAGTTGAGTGCTTGATCGGGGTTGGCTGATTTTGCGAGACTCGCGAGAGCAGAACGGGCGTTATCGCCAACTAACTCGACAAGGTTTTCCAACTTGGGCAGGGTTGCTGAAAGGTCAGAGAACCCATACTTTGCTAGCTCAGAAAGGCTTAACGACCTTGAATCAGCCATTTGCCCGGTTAGAGAACTTCGAGGTTTTGCTTAAGTTCGAAAGGGGTTACCTGAGCGCGGTAGTCGCTCCACTCGCGGCGCTTGTTAGCGAGCACATAGCTGAATACCTCTTCGCCAAGAGTCTCAGCGGCGAGCTCAGATTCCTCAAGTTTGCGAATCGCGTGATCTAGCGACTGCGGTAGCGGTTGAATGCCCATTGCGCGTCGCTCGGAATCATTTAGCGACCAAACGTTGTCCTCGGTCTCTGGAGGCAACTCGTACTCGTTCTCGATGCCTTTTAGCCCAGCCGAAAGAAGCAGTGCGTAGGCAAGGTAAGGGTTAGCGGCCGAGTCGATTGCGCGATATTCGATTCTCGAAGAGTTGCCCTTGTTTGGCTTATAGAGCGGCACACGGATGAGCGCCGAGCGGTTGTTGTGTCCCCAGCAAACGAATGAAGGCGCTTCGCCACCACCCCAGAGTCGCTTGTATGAGTTCACATACTGGTTAGTGACAGCAGTAATTTCTGGAGCGTGACGCAATAGACCGGCAATGAAGTGTCTTGCTGTCTTGCTCAGGCGATACTGACCGCTCGGGTCGAAGAACGCGTTAGTGTCGCCTTCGAAGAGCGACATGTGAGTGTGCATGCCTGAGCCAGGGTGTTCGGTGAAAGGCTTTGGCATGAATGTTGCATAAACACCCTGCTCGATTGCAACCTCTTTGATTACGGTTCTAAAAGTCATGATGTTGGTCAACGCATCCGCGTAGCGAAGATCGATTCCTTTCTGACCAGGGCCACCCTCGTGGTGACTGAACTCTACAGAGATTCCGAGCTGCTCGAGCATCGAGACAGCACGCCTTCTGAAGTCGTGTGCTGTGCCACCAGGAACGTTGTCGAAGTAGCCGGCCTTGTCTACCGGAATCGGACCGTCTTCGCCAAACTGGGCAGACTTAAGCAGGTAGAACTCAATCTCTGGGTGAATGTAGAACGAGAAACCAAGATCTGAAGCCTTGGCGAGAGCCCTGCGAAGAACGTTTCGAGGATCCGCAGATGCAGGAAGGCCATCCGGGGTCTGAATGTCGCAGAACATGCGAGCGGTTGGGTCAATCTCTCCGCGCCAAGGAAGAATCTGAAAAGTGCTTGGGTCTGGCACAGCCAGCATGTCGGCTTCATAGGTTCGAGCAAGGCCCTCGATGGCCGAACCGTCGAATCCCAAGCCCTCGGCGAATGCGCCCTCGACTTCAGCGGGTGCGATTGCCACTGACTTCAGGGTTCCCGCAACGTCGGTGAACCAAAGGCGAACAAACTTGACGCCGCGCTCTTCGATAGTTCTGAGCACGAAATCTGTCTGCTTATCCATGGGAATGCCCTCTCTTTGCCTGCTATTAGGCTAGTCGTTATGCCCGCTATTCGCATTGCCCTTGCGCAAACCAACGCCATCGTTGGCGACCTAGAGGGCAACCTGCGCAAGTGCCTCGACCGCGTAGAGACTGCGGCTGAGCGTGGAGCCGCACTCGTGGTTTTTCCGGAAATGATGGCCTCTGGCTACCCGATTGAAGATCTGGCAACCCGAGAGAGCTTTCTAAACGACAGCGTCGAAGCGGTCAAGAATTTTGCGGTAGACCTCAACAACCGCGGACTCGGTCAGGTGGTAGTGGTGCTCGGAACCCCGGCTATCGTTGCCGAGGAAGACCGCAGCCCTTGGGCCATTGCCCAAAACGCCGCGGTCATTATTCGCGAGGGCCGGGTTTGGGCTGGCTACGCAAAGCACCACCTGCCGAATTACTCGGTGTTTGACGAATACCGAATCTTCATTCCTGGCGATCAGTTGATCAGCTTCGAACTCGGAGAACTGAAATTCTCAATGCTAATCTGCGAAGACATTTGGCAAGAGGGTGGACCGGTTGCCAAGTTGCGCGAAGAGAAGACCGATGTGGCTTTGGTCTTGAATGGTTCACCGTTTGAGATTGACAAGGATGACCGCCGCGTTGAGCTTGTGAAAAACCTTGCCGCGAAGCAAAACGTTGCCGTTGCCTACGTGAATCTTGTTGGTGGGCAAGACGACTTGGTCTTCGATGGCGACTCACTAATGGTCGACGCAAATCAAAACCTTATTGGCCGAGGCAAGCAGTTCGAAGAAGATCTGTTGCTGTTCGACATTGAAAGTAAAACCGACATCGTGGCTGCCAGCGAATTGGGGTCGCACAAACTCGATGACAATTGGCAAGTTTGGAATGCTTTGGTTCTCGGTCTTCGTGACTACGTTAACAAGAACAACTTCAAGTCTGTGATTCTTGGCCTCAGCGGTGGCATCGACTCCGCGGTTTGCGCAGCGATAGCAGTTGACGCAATCGGTGCCCACAGAGTTTTCGGGGTCTCGATGCCAAGCAAGCACTCGAGCGACCACTCAAAGTCAGACGCCTTCGATCTCGCAAGAAGACTCGGCATCAACATTCGCACCGAAGCAATCAAGGGTGCAGTGAAGGATTTAGAGAAGCAGCTGAAACTCAAAGACGTGGCCGCCGAGAATCTGCAAGCCAGAGTGCGCGGAACAATCTTGATGTCACTTAGCAACCAAGAAGGCCACCTGACCCTCACCACGGGCAACAAGTCTGAGTTGGCCGTTGGCTACAGCACAATCTACGGCGACTCGGTCGGTGGGTTCGCGCCGCTGAAAGACGTGTCAAAGTCGCTGGTCTGGCAGCTAGCCAAATGGCGAAACGCTTTTGCAGAGCAGCAGGGGTTGCCGGCACCCATCCCCGAGAACAGCATCTCAAAACCACCTTCCGCCGAA
>CAZDKF010000009.1:0-15087 GCA_964505955.1 uncultured Rhodoluna sp.
ATGATGTCTTCTTCTTTACTCTTTTTTCTTTAGGATCTGCTTTTTAAAGTTTATAAAACTTGAGAGAAACTGCACCATTGGCAGGTCAGTTGGGTCTTGACTCACAGGGTCAAATCTACTTGTTTATGGCAGAATCTGAGCATGGTTCGTTTCGCGCTAAACACAATGTTCAATGCCATTGGTCTATGGGTAGTAACCATGGTGATTCCGGCGGTCAAGTTGGCACCCTACGGCGGTGACTCGTTCTGGACCCGCGTGGGCTCTTTCATTCTCGTCGCGGCGATCTTCGGCCTGGTTTACGCAATCATCGGCCCAATCATCAAGATTTTGTCTGCACCTCTATACATTCTGACTTTCGGACTCATCAACTTCGTCATCAACGGCGCGCTCTTGCTGTTCGTGGCTTGGCTTTCGCAGTTGATCGGGTCACCGATTTTCAGCATCGACGGCTTCGATCGCGAAGGCCTTGCCATCACATCACTCGGATGGGCAATTCTCGCGGCTCTGATCATGAGCGTGATCAGCGGTTTTGGTCGCATCGTTTTCAAAAAGACCCTCAGCCGCTAGCGCTGTCCCAGTTCGAAGTAGCTAACCCGCGCCTCGCCGCTGGCGAAGCCGCCAAGTTCTTCGAGTTTCCCTTTGTTCTCCCCCGAGGCGAGTTTTTCAACCAAAATCTGCTCGTAAGACTCCATCCTGTGCGCATCTATCGGGTTATCGAGAACTGTGCCCTCCAAAGTAAGCCAATTCTTTTCAGCCTGATTCTCTCGAAACTCAAGCTTTGGCACCAGATCGGCTCGATTCTCGAACGAGACAACGTTGGGCAGGGTGTTTGCGGTGTTTAGCCCTGCGGGTGTTCCAAAGGTGACCACGTGTTCGACTCGAAAGGGCACTAGCCCCGAAGCCGAACGTCTTGCTAGGTCAAGCGCGATCAGGCCGCCTTGCGAGTGACCAACCAGCATCACCTCGTCTTGCGCACCAACCCCAACCCTTCGCATCGCCAACTCGGTTGCTCGACTCGCGGCACTGCGGCCGCCGGCCAGTAGGAGCAGGTTAGAACGCATATCAAAGGGGTTGCTGGTTGTCTTGAGACTCAAGTTTTGAGTGCCCGGAATGTAGACGATGAAACGGTTGTGTTCGCCGTATCGGTATTGCTCTATTCGCACGACCGGTTGCCCCGAATTGCTCAACAATCTCAACCGAGCCGCCAGTTGAAGCAGGGTTGGCGGTGTCGCAACAATTTTGGTTGCTCGCGGGCTGGCCCACGCCAAAGTTGAGCCTGCCACCATGTCTGGCAAGCGGGTTGCGAGCACTGGCACCGCGGTGCGAAAGTCGTTGAGGTTGCTGACCAGCGAGGTCTCGGTGTCGACATAGCCGATCAGGGCTGAATCGCAGGCAATGGCAAGGCGTCTGAGCCGCAAGAGAACGGGGCCGAGTCGAAGCAATAGTTGACCAAAACGCGCGGGCGTTAGCAAAACCACAGCTATTGCCTCGACCGATAGCAGTTCTATCGAGGCCACGATTGCCGAGCGCACCCGCTCAATTTCGAGCGAGCTGGCGCGACTATCCAAGTTGCAACCGTTCGAGCGTCGAATATGCGCTGTTGCTAAGCAGGTCGAGAATTAGTGAGCCAATCTCGGCCGAAATTACCTCGAGCTCGGCGGTTAGGGCTGTCGCTGCGGGGCCGCTCCAAGCCTCAGCCGCTGGAATGCAATCAGACAGATTGCTTGCCGCCATGCCGAGTTGTTGAACCAGTTCATCCATGCTGAAATTCTGATTCGCAAAAGCCGACCGATTGCGGTTGCTCTGCCTTCTGTTGAATGCATAAGGCAGAATTAGACCTGTGAGTAATCTTTCAAACCAACCCCTGAGCCCGCTCGACGGAAGATACAAGTCGACAGTTGCCGACCTAGGGGCGCACCTCTCTGAGGCTGGTTTGAACCGCGCCCGTTTGCACGTTGAAATCGAATGGCTGATTCACCTCGCCAACCGCAACCTGCTGAAGACCGAAGCGCCACTAGACCTCACCGAAGTCGAGTTGCTGCGAGACGTGGTTGCCAACTTCTCAGACGCCGACGTCGAGACCCTGGCCACTTTCGAAGCTCAAACCAAGCACGACGTTAAGGCCGTTGAATACTTTGTTCGCGAGAAGCTTGTTGAAATTGGCCGACCAGATCTAGCCGAGCTCGCACACTTCGCTTGCACTAGCGAAGACATCAACAACATCAGTTATGCGCTTACGGTTCGCGACGCAATCAAAGAGGTGTGGTTGCCTCGTGCCCTTGCGATGGTTGAAAAACTCTCTTCTCTTTCGGCTCGCTACCAAGACGTCGCGATGTTGAGTCGCACGCACGGTCAGCCGGCAACACCAACCACGATGGGCAAAGAGCTTGCTGTTTTTGTTTATCGATTAAAGCGCCAGTTGCAGCGAATCGACGCGGCGGATTATCTGGCGAAATTTTCTGGCGCAACCGGAACATTCTCTGCTCACGTTATCGCTGCACCAAACGTCGATTGGATCAAAGAGTCGCGTGACTTTGTTGAGTCGCTGCAACTCACCTGGAACCCGTTGACCACACAGATCGAGTCGCACGACTGGCAGGCCGAGCTTTATTCTGCGGTAGCGCTGTTCAACAGAATCTTGCACAATCTATGCACCGATGTCTGGACCTACATCTCGCTTAGTTTCTTCAAGCAGATTCCACAAGCGGGTGCAACCGGATCGTCGACGATGCCGCACAAGATAAACCCGATCAGATTTGAAAACGCCGAGTCAAACCTCGAGCTCTCGAACGCGCTGCTAGACAGTTTGGCGGCCACCTTGGTTACCTCTCGCATGCAGCGAGACCTGAGCGACTCAAGCGCGCAGCGAAACATCGGAGTTGCGATTGGACACTCGCTTCTTGCGATTGACAACGTAACTCGGGGTCTCGGTGAAATTGAATTGAACCAGGCTGTTCTAGACGCAGAACTTTCAGAAAACTGGGAAGTGCTTGCGGAGGCCATTCAGACCGTGATTCGTGCAGAGGTTGCGGCCGGAAAGTCATCGATCAGCGACCCTTACCAGTTGCTAAAAGATTTGACTCGCGGCAAGAAAATCGGTCACGACGACCTAGTCACATTTGTGAATTCGCTCGAAATTTCACAGGAAGCCAAAGACAGATTGTTGGCTCTCAAGCCACACAATTACACCGGCCTCGCAGCCGAGTTGGCAAAGACCTTTATTTAAGTCTTGGCTCGTCTGGAGCAGGCTGATCGTCTTTGACGGTCAGCGCCAGGGTTGCGGTTCCGACTAGAGCCACGATGAAAGTCGCGCCGGCCCAAATTAGAGATTCAACAGGCCTTCTGGTTCCACCGAAAACCAATACTCCGACGAACGCTGCCGCAGCAAATGAGAGCAGTAAAAATGAAGTTAGTGACGGATTCTTTTTAGCCATTGTCAAAGTCTACTTTGACGAAACTGGAGTAGCTGCGGCAACCCCGAGTTGAACGCCAGAGACGATCAGGTATGCACCGAAGAAACCTACGGCCGAAACAATGTCGAGTGGTGCAACCAAAAACAACAGTCCTAGAACTGCGCTGAGTATCGCGCTCATCAAGTATTCGCGACCGCTGGTTGTTTTGAAAGACGCTCTTCTTGCGAGATACATTTCGAAAGCACCGGCAACCAAACCCCACACCGTTACGAGTCCGATGAATGCTGTCTGTGCGCCGTCTGTCGACAAGTTGCTATCGAGGCTCAACGCCATCAGTGAAAAGACACCGATCAAAAGTGAAACCACCGTTAGTGGCATTGCTTCGATTGCGACCAGCCCTTTGCCCCAGATGGCGCTAGAGATGCCGTTGGTGAACGCAAAACCTAGCGAGAATATCGCGAGCGCGAGAAGGCCGATTGTTGCGGCGTGCGACTGTGAGAAAGTGATGAACAGCCCAACGCCAAGACTAATTGCGGCTCTTAGCGCGTTGGTTTGTCTCATCTATTAACTCTTTTGGTCTTCGAATTTAGAGAACTGTCCTAAGAAGTTAACCATAACTGGGCCGGTTGGGCCGTTACGTTGTTTCGCGACGATGAGCTCGGCGAGACCATCGCGCTCTTCTTCTCGCTTCGCCATGTCTTCGCGGTGAAGCAAAACAACCACGTCTGCGTCTTGCTCTAGCGATCCAGATTCACGAAGGTGAGAAAGTTCTGGCTTCTTGTTTTCGCTTCGCTCGCTGTTTCGGTTTAGCTGCGAAATTGCAATGACCGGCACGCCAAGCTCTTTGGCGAGTAGTTTGAGCGCGCGCGAGAATTCAGAAACTTCTTGCTGTCTTGACTCGACTTTTTTGCCCGAGGTCATCAGCTGAATGTAGTCGATGACAATCATCTCGAGGCCAACGCGCTTCGCCAGGCGGCGGCACTTGGCTCTGATCTCAACAAGGGTCATGTTTGGGCTGTCGTCGATGTAGAGCGGAGCCGAGTTGATTTCGCCACGAACTGAGGCGATGCGAGACCAGTCGTTGTCACTCAGGTTTCCCTTGCGCATTGCCTGAAGGTAGATGCGTGATTCGGCCGAGAGCAGACGCATCGCGATTTCGGCTCGCCCCATTTCGAGCGAGAAGAAGATCACCGGCTTCTTGTGCCTGATAGAAGCGTTTCTTGCAATATCTAGGGCAAGGGTCGATTTACCAACGGCCGGGCGGGCCGCGAGAATGATGAGCTGCCCAGGGTGTAATCCGTGGGTCATTTCATCGAGCTTCTGGAATCCGGTTGGAACGCCAACCATCTCGCCACCGCGCTTCTGCGCATTCTCCATGAGCGCTACGGCAGCATCGATTGAGTCGAAGAGTGGCACGTAGTCTTCGCCCGCGCCCGCCTTGCTGACCTCGTAAACGTGTGACTGGGCCTGATTCACCAGTTCGGTTATGTCGCCCTGTGCGGTGTAGCCCATCTGAGCGATCTTGGTGCCGACCTCAATTAATCGACGAAGCGTTGCCTTCTCTTGCACGATGTCTGCATAAAACGCGGCGTTGGCAGCGGTTGGCACAATCGATGTGAGCGTGTGCAGGTAGTCTGCGCCGCCGGCCCTAACTAGCTCGCCGGTCTTCGAAAGTTGGTCGGTAACGGTGATTACGTCGGTTGGCTCGCCCCGGTTGAATAGTTCCAGGATGGCGCTGTAGATGATCTCGTGTTTTGGCGCATAGAAGTCAGGCCCGCGAACGGCGTCGAATACGTCGGCAATAGCTTCTTGCGACAGCAGCATGCCGCCAAGCGTGCACTGTTCAGCCAACATGTCGCTGGGAAGCATTCGCTGCTCACCGGGTTGCCCCTGATCGAGCAACTGGGTATCTGGCGTCGCCATAAAAACCTCCTAAAAATCCTGTAAAACTATGTTTAGCATGGGGCTAGGACAGTGAAGATTCAAACCACCCTGTGTAGCAATCTGTGGATAACTTCTGAAACACGCCTAATAACTTGCCTGCTTCTGTGCACATATCTGTGGATAAATCCAACGAATCTGCGGTTTCTGCCTGTTCTGTCGCGGTTTTTGCCTTGTGAGTAAAGAAATTTAGGAAACCCTAAACCACATCCTTAGGGTTGTGCATAACCTTCAACCAATGGGTCAGAATTATCCACTTACTAACAGGTTATCCACAGGCTCAAAGGAGTATTTGTGTCTACCCGTAGGTGTCTCTCGGACCGCGGCCAGGAACAGACCTCGGGCCCTTCTTCCAACTTGGCGCATCGGGACCAAGCAGTTTCAGGCTTTTTATCTCGAGATCCGGGTGTGCCTCGGTGACCTTTTCGAGAAGAATCGCCTGCATGAGCCGCAACTGGGTTGCCCAGGCGGTTGACTTGCAGCGAATTGTGAGAACTCCACCAACCAGCGTCTCGGGTTGAGAATTGTCGGCGTTCTGCTGGCCAACGAGCTCGGCCCAGCGGTTGAAGAGGTCGGCCTCGGCTAGTTGAGCCTCCCAACGAAACTCCTTGAGAACTCCGTCGAGAGTCTGACCGGCAGTTTGTGGATCGCGACCTGAGTCAAATGGTCTTGATTTCTGGGTCTTGGCTTTTTCTAGAATGCGCTTAGCGTCTCGAGAAAGCCTGCCCGTGGCGGCCTCGCGCATTCTGAAGTAGAACTCCTGGGCGAAATCACGCGCCATCAGACACCTCCCCTGCTGCAACCTCGAAAACCCTTGCTTTCAGCTCGGCAGGCACATCCTCGCCCACCGCAGCCGTAATAATAACCTGCTCGTTGTTGGCCACGAGTTCGGCAAGTCTAGACCTTCGGCCGGCGTCGAGTTCTGCAAAAACATCGTCGAGAATCAAAATCGGGTCACCGCTTCGGGTTTCTGAGCGAAGCAGGCTAATCGACGCCAGTCGTAGACCTAGGGCAAACGACCAGCTCTCGCCGTGGCTCGCGTAACCCTTCGCAGGCAGATCGGAGAGCATGAGCACGAGATCGTCTCGGTGCGGGCCGACCATGGTGATTCCTCGGTCGAGTTCGTTTTGGCGAATCTGGGCGAGCTTCGCGCGAAACAGTTCTTCAACCTCGACGACATCCGAGCTCTCGATATTCTCGAGCGCACCGGTGTCATCTTCGTCAACGAGGGTTGCGCCGACCAGTGAGCTCTTGGTGAGAATGCGTGGCT
Organism: uncultured Rhodoluna sp.; assembly: GCA_964505955.1. GTDB lineage: Bacteria > Actinomycetota > Actinomycetes > Actinomycetales > Microbacteriaceae > Rhodoluna. The sequence goes on from CAZDKF010000009.1 coordinate 6,625, forward strand.
CGTTGTTTGCGATCGCGATCGACTGGTACGCCTCGGTGAGCATTGGTCGCAAACGGTCGACCAAGGCAACTCGGGCGGCAACGATCTCGGCCCCAAACTTAACCAGGCTTTCGTCCCACGCGTCGAGAGTGCTTAACGCAGTTCCTTTGGCAGAAGTTTGTCTTGCCGTGCGAAGCAAAGTGTTGCGCTGCCTAAGAACTCGTTCGTAGTCGGTGAAAACGCCGGCAAATCGCGGTGACACCTGCACAAGCAGCTCGTCGATAAATGCGCGTCGGTTGGATGGATCTTTTTTTACGATGTCTAAATCTTCTGGCGCGAAGGTAACCGTGTTCACGTATCCGAGAATGTCCCGCAGTCGAGTCGCGTTTGCCTTGTTGATTCGCGCGCGGTTTGGCGAAGACCTATTCAGCTCAACTTCGAGCAAAGCATCGCGGCCGTCGTGATTTGCTAGAACACGGATGACGGCCTGCTCGATCTCGGGTTGCGCGTGCCTGATGAGTGGAAGATAACCGGCGACCCTGTGGCTTGAAAGAGTCGAGAGATAGCGAATGGCTTCGACCAGGTTGGTTTTGCCTTGGCCATTTGGTCCGACCAAAAGATTTACACCTGGCGAAAAAGAAACGTCAGCATTTTCGTAGTTTCTAAAATTGGCGAGCGAGATGTGCTTGATTAACACGCTTCACCGCCAATCGCGAAAATGAATCAACCGAAGTTGATTACGAAATTACTCTGCCTTCTTTACGGCGTGACCGCCGAATTGATTGCGCAAAGCGGCAACAGCTTTCATCGCCGGTGAATCATCTTGGCGTGACGCGAATCGCGCGAAAAGTGACGCGGTGATTGCCGGCATCGGAACCGCGTTCGCAATCGCTTCTTCGACTGTCCAGCGACCCTCACCAGAATCCTCGACGTAGCCTCTGATCTTGTCGAGGTTCGGGTCTTCTTTCAGAGCGCGAACTAGAAGATCAAGCAACCATGAACGAACCACAGTGCCGCGCTGCCAGGCTGCAAAGGTTCCGTGAACATCTTTGATGATGTCTTTCTTGGCTAGCAATTCGTAGCCCTCCGCGAAAGCTTGCATCATTCCGTATTCGATTCCGTTGTGCACCATCTTGGCGTAGTGCCCGGCACCAACGTCGCCGACGTGAACGAAACCCTCTTCGCGAGCACCCTCAGGGCGAAGCGCGTCGAAGATCGGCATCGCGCGATCGACATTAGCCTTTTCGCCACCGACCATCAGGCCGTAGCCATTCTCGAGACCCCAGACTCCGCCAGAAACTCCGCAGTCAAGGTAGGCGATGCCGTGCTCCGCGAGCTCAGCCGCGTGACGGATGTCTTCGCTGAAACGCGAGTTGCCGCCCTCGATGATTAGGTCACCTTTTTCGAGGTGTTTCACGAGTTCGTTGATCACGTCGTCTGTTGGTTGACCGTGCGGAACCATGACCCAAACTGTTCTTGGTGTTGGCAATGCGGCCACGAGATCTGCAATCGTGTCGACATCCGAAACATCGCGCGAACGGGCGTAGCCGGTTACTTCGATTCCGTTGTTGCGCAGGCGAGTGCGCATGTTGCCACCCATTTTGCCCAGGCCGATGAGTCCAATGTGAGTCATGGTGTTGCCTTTCGGTTTGCTAGCGAACTAGCAGGTTTGGTTGTAGTAGGTAGCGGTAGTTTTCGGAGTCAGATTTCTCTTTTGCTCCGTGGCTTGTAATCAGGACCGGGCTTGGCTTGTTTGGGTTGTCGTGGTTTTTGGTAAATCCAATTTTCACGAATTCGGTGTGCACACCAGATAAACCGTCAATCAAATACTGTGGCTTGAGTGAAAGTGTGTTTGCATCACCATTGAGTTCTGCGCTGATGCTCTCTGATGCCTCTGCGACTTCATTGCCGATTGACTCGAGCGCGATTCTCGATTCTTCGAAGGTGTACTTGATTGGCTGGTCACGTTGAACAACCAGCATGACGCGACGGGTTGATTCTAGAAGATCTTGTTTTGCGACTACCGAGTAGTTTTCGACTTCGGTTGAGAACATTGTCTTGATCGGTGGATAGTTGCCCTTGATTAGCAAAGCTGTAACCGAACGGTTGTTTGCCTGGAATGCAATCATCTGGCGCTCGTCGTTATTGATGATTGAAAGAGAGATCTCTCCTTGGTTTGCAAAAGTCTTGGCCACTTCTTGAAGTGTCTTCGCGGCAACAAGCACGCTTGAACCTTCTGCGCCGGCATTGGCCTTCCATGGCAACTCAACCAAAGCCATTCTGTACTTATCTGTCGCTAACAGAGAAAGCTCATTGTTGGTTGTCTCAATCTGAATCGCGGTGTAAATCGGTTGAACATCGTCTTTCATAGCGGCGGCGGCAGCCTGGTTGATTGCTGTTGCAAAGGCTTCGCCGGCAACAACGCCTGACACAGTTGGAATCTCTGGAAGGGTCGGATATGCGGCGACATCCATGATTGGCAAAGCAAATTTGGTTGCACCACATGTGACGTGAACCTTGGTGCCATCCAAGCGAAATTCGACTGGTGCATTTGGAAGCTTGGTGGCGATATCACTCAACAGTCGCCCGGGAACAAGGGTTCGACCTGATGACTCGACTTTGGCGATGATCTCAACCTGGGCAGATACCTCGTGGTCGAAAACCGATAGGCGAACATTGTTGGCGTCTGCTTCAATCAAGATTCCACCTAGAACCGGCGTGGTGGTTCGCTGCGGTAGCAGGCGAACTGCGAAAGAAACAGCTTCGCTCAAGACATCGCGATTGACCTGAAATTTCAAGGATAGACCTAACTTTTTTAGAGGCTAGCGAGATTCGCTTCGGGTAATAATCTTGGCACAAACACTCGTGTTTGTTAGCAATTGATCTTCGCCAGAATCTTTAGGGGTTATCAAAGCTCTCAAGATATTTAATTTTTAACAACATTATTAACAGCTGTGGAATCTGTTAGTAACCCGGTTCAGGCCAGTATTCAAAAGGAAACCACATCGCTGTAAGTTGTTTACACAGTTGTGGATGAATCTGTGGATAACTGTTGGGTTTGTGGAGAGAGTTTTTCCAACTAACAACTGGAGGCTCTAATTCCACTAAAAAGAATAGGTTTTTGATACAAGTTCACAGACTTACTAACAGGCAAATCGGCCAGAGAATTGCCCTAGCGACCGGATTTGATCTTGTTGATTACTTCTGTGACCTGGTTATAGAGCTCTCTGCGCTCTTTCATTTCAACACTTATCTTGTTGAATGCATACAAGACGGTTGTGTGGTCTTTGCCACCAAAAATCTCGCCAATCTTAGGCAGTGACAGGCTAGTCATTGTGCGGCAGAGGTACATTGCGATCTGCCTGGCCATGGCAATTGCCGAGGTTCGGGTCTTGCCATAGAGCTCATCTGCCGAGATTTTGTAGTAGGCCGAAACCGCGTTAACTATCTCAACGGCCGTGACAACGGTGTCGTCGCCGAGTGGAACCGTGTCTTTAAGCACCGTTTGAACCAGCTGCATGTCAACGGCGTTGCGGTTCAGGGCCGCGAAGGCGGTCACGCGAATTAGCGCTCCTTCGAGCTCGCGAACGTTTGACGAGACCCTGGTTGCCATGAATTCGAGGACCTCTTCGGGCACCCTGACCTTCTCGTTTTCGGCCTTCTTGCGCAGGATCGCAATGCGGGTTTCGAGCTCGGGGGCATGAATATCGGTGCTGAGCCCAGATTCGAAGCGGCTCGTGAGCCTCTCCTCGAAGCCGGTCAGCATCTTTGGCGGCAAATCTGAGGTGATAACGATCTGCTTGTTGTGGTTGGTCAGGGTGTTGAAAGTGTGAAAGAAGGCCTCTTGGGTCTGGTCTTTACCCTGCAAGAACTGAATGTCGTCGATTAGCAGAATATCGACCTCGCGGTATTCGGCCTGAAACGCTGTGGTGCGGTTGTTCTGAATGGCGTTGATGAAGTCGTTGGTGAACTCTTCGCTCGAAACGTAGCGAACTTTGATTCTTGGATAGAGGCTCAGCGCATAGTGGCCGATCGCGTGCAGCAGGTGGGTCTTGCCGAGACCAGAGTTTCCGTAGATAAACAGCGGGTTGTAGGCCTTGGCCGGCGTTTCGGCAACGGCAAACGATGCCGCATGGGCGAATCGATTGGACGCGCCGGTCACGAAGTTATCGAAGTTGTATTTGGGGTTCAGCTTGTGATCGTGTGAACGGCTGGCAGCGGTGCCAGAGGACAGGTAACTGGGCAGTGGTGCTGCCGAAGGTTCGTCGATTGGCTCGGATGTTGCCATCGCCGGAGCAATGTCGGGATTGATAAAGATGGCGAAATTGTTTGCGCCCTCGTTGTTGTCGGCCTGGGCCAATGCTTCGAGAATCGCCGGACGAAGCCGCTGATCCATCATTTGACGGGTTAGGTCGTTTGGCACTTCGATGTAGAGGGTCTCACCGAGAACACCCTGCGGTTCTGCCAACGCAAGAAAACCAATGATGTTTCGTTCAATTCGATCGTCTTGACCGAGCCGCGCGACAATGTCTTGCCAGAGGGTAGTTATGGCTTCGCTTGCGGCCATGTCACCCTCCTGATTCCCTTTGATTTACTGAAATGTTGAATAGTTTTCCACAACTTGATGTTTTTGTGGGCAGACTGTGGATAAGTTTTCCACACGCATATTGCCTGTGTAAAACTTAGCGAATTGAATTCTTGCCAACAAGTTTGATTAAAAGCAAATCGAGACGGAGTGTCGCGCAAAAATTCTTTTAAATCGATCAAAAAATACTTTCGAAAAAGTAGCTAATAACTTGACCCAAGGCTGACTTTTGCCCTAGATTTGTCAGGTTGTCTCGCTCGGAATCGGCGGCAGCAACAAGTCGTCTTCGACACCAACGAGATTCCCAAGATTTTTCAATTGGAGCATGGTTATGAGCAAGCGTACTTTCCAGCCAAATACCCGTCGCCGAGCAAAGACCCACGGTTTTCGCGAGCGCATGAAGACCCGTGCCGGTCGCGCCATCCTGGCTGCCCGCCGTCGCAAGGGCCGCACCGAACTCTCGGCCTAACCACTTGCTGGCTCGCGAGAACCGGCTTTTGAAAGCCGACGATTTTCGCTCGACCATGAAGCATGGTCGAAAGATTGCCAGCGTTCACCTCGTCACATACATCCACCGGGATAGCTCTCAGAGCGACAACCGGGTCGGATTCGTGGTGGCAAAATCGGTGGGAGGAGCGGTAGCCCGCAACCTCGTGAAGAGAAGGCTAAGGGCAATTGCCAGAGAGCTTCTCAAAACAGAACCTTCCGCCAAGGGCTTTTCAATCGTGGTTCGCGCCCTCGAGGGTGCAGCTTCGGCTACTTTTGAAGAGTTGAAATCAGAGTTTTTGTCGGCCGCTAGCGCAGCCCTCAAGAAAGCAGTTGCATGATCTGGATGTTTCAGATTTTGTGGCTGGCACCAAGAAACCTGTTGATTCTGCTTGTCAAGGGTTATCGAAAGGCGATTTCGCCGCTGTATGGCGACGTCTGTCGGTATTACCCATCATGTTCGGCCTACGGGCTGGGGCAGTTTCAGCAACGTGGCGTTCTGTTTGGCTCGGTTCTCACGGCCTGGCGAATAGTTCGCTGCAACCCTTGGTCTCAAGGGGGAGTCGACCAGGTAAAACCTGGTGGCGGGTGGTTTCAGGTGTCAGATAGCGGTTTTGTATCACCCAAACGCAAGAAGGGTTAGTTATGTTCGACGTCATTGGCGCGATTCTTTGGCCGATTAAGTGGGTTATTGAACTCATCTTGGTGGGCTTCCACTCGCTGTTTGCCCTTGTTATCAATGATCCGCTGCGCACCAACGCCGGTGTGGTCTGGGTGCTGTCAATCGTTGGCCTAGTGCTCGTGGTTCGAGCGGCCCTCATCCCTGTTTTCGTAAAGCAGATCAAGAGCCAGCGAAACATGATTGTCATGCAGCCGGAGCTGCAAAAACTTCAAAAGAAGTACAAGGGAAAGACCGACCGCGATTCTCGGGAGAAGTTCGCGAAAGAGCAGATGGACCTTTACAAGCGAACCGGCTCAAACCCACTGAGCTCTTGCTTGCCAATTTTGCTTCAGATGCCGATTTTCGGTGGTCTGTTCTTGACCCTGAACGACGCCCAGTATAAAAAAGCTGGCGTTGGCTTCATGACCCAGGATCTCGCTGAATCATTCGCCGACGCACGGTTGTTCGGGGCCAAACTATCTGAAACCTTCCTTACTGCCAGCAATGACGAGGTCAAAATTTTGGCCGCCGTCATGGTCATTGTGATGACGGTCACCCAGTTCATCACCCAGCGCCAGATCATGTCGAAGAACCAGAACCCAGATGTGCAGAACAGCCAGTACATGCAGACCCAGAAGATTCTGCTGTATGTGTTCCCGGTCATCTTCCTGATCTCGGGAATCTCGTTCCCTCTCGCCGTTATGTTCTACTGGCTAACCTCCAACTTCTGGACCATGGGCCAGCAGTTCATCGTCATTCGCAACATGCCTACTCCTGGCTCAATTGCCGCTCGCCAGCGCGAAGAGCGACTGGCCAAGAAGGGCAAGCTACCGAAGGCCGCGCCGGTCGAAGAGACCCCAGCCGAAGAGACTCCAAGTTCAACCCAGCGTGTTCAGCCTGAGGGCAAGAAGCGCGCCAAGAAAAAGAAGAAGCCATGACCGACGACAACCTAAACGAAGCAGCCGAAACCGAAGAGATCGTGGGCGAAGAGCTTGCCAAGGCAGCCGAGACCCCGAAGCAGCTTGAGGAAGAGGGCGAAATTGCCGCCGACTACCTCGAGGAGCTTCTAGACATCTTTGACCTCGACGGCGACATCGAGATTGATGTTCGCCAGGGCCGCGCCTACCTTGAAATCACGGCCGACCAAGACAGCAACCTCAGACTTATCTCGAACCCAGAGACCGTGGAGGCTCTTCAGGAGCTCACCCGCCTAGCTGTTCAGGTCAAGACCAACTCGTTTAGCCGCTTGATTCTCGATGTTGGCGGCTCACGCCAGACGCGAGTCGACGACCTAACCCGCATTGTGCACAAGCTAGTAGCCAAGGTCAAGGATGGCGGCGAAGCCATCCCGATGAAGCCAATGAGCTCATACGAGCGCAAGATTGTGCACGATTTGGTTAGCGAAGCCGGCCTAGTGTCTGAGTCTGAGGGCGAAGGCAAAGAGCGCCACATTGTCATAAAGCCTGCATAGTTTCACGTGAAACATTGGACCTCCAAATGGAGAAGCTAGAGGGCGAATTCGCTCCAGAGGCTGAGCCGGCAAGCGCCGCGCTGATCTTTGGCGAAAATATCGACCGAGCCAGACGCTATTTTGAGCTGCTTGTGCGGGATGGCGACCTTCTTGGCCTGCTTGGTCCCCGCGAAATGCCCAAACTCTGGACCCGTCACATTCTTAATTCGGCGGTTGTCGCTGAGCTGGTTTCGCCTGGTCTAACCGTCGCGGATGTCGGTTCGGGGGCTGGACTGCCGGGAATTCCCATGGCGCTGGCCCAACCTCAGGCCCAATTCACGCTAATCGAGCCGATGGAGCGCAGGTCAGACTGGCTCAAGAGCACGGTAGCCGAGCTTCAACTCGAGAACGTCAGGGTTTTGCGGGCCAGGGCAGAAGAGGTGGCCGAGGCTTTTGACGTTGTTACGGCCAGGGCAGTGTCGGCTTTGCCCAACCTGCTTAAGATGTGCGTTCCTCTAACCAAGCACGGCGGCGAGGTGATCGCGCTTAAGGGCTCGAAAGCCGCTGACGAGATTGTCGACTCGAAGAAGCTGCAAAGGAAACTCGGAATCGAGAGCTTTGAGATTGTGCGCGTCGGTGGCGATTTCTTGACAGACCCCACTTTGGTGGTTCGAACTAAGTTAGTCTAAATTTTGAAAACAGGAGAAACCTTGCCGAGCGAAGCCAAATTCGAAGACACCTCAGTCACCGAGGCGACCGTTGTCTCGGGCCTGGGCTATCCTGCCGATCGCAAGGAAATTAGTGCAGAACCAACCGGCTGGATCGAATCCACCGAAGACGAACTAAGCAAAATTTAGGGGAGATGTTTCACGTGAAACATGAAGGCGAAAACCAGAACATCCTTGGTGGATTGATGGATACGCCTCTCGCACGCGAAATCTCAGAGAACAACACTCGCTTGGCGCGCTTCAAAGAGACTCGGCTGCCAAAGCCTGACAAAACCCGAATCTTCACAATTTCTAACCAAAAGGGCGGCGTTGGCAAGACCACCACAACAGTCAACGTGGCTGCAGCCCTTGCCAGCAAAGGCCTTCAGGTGCTTGTGGTCGATCTTGACCCGCAGGGAAACGCCTCGACAGCCCTAAACATCGAGCACCGCGAGGGCACTCCGAGCGTCTATAACGTGCTGCTTGAGGGCACACCGATTGCCGATGTCGTTCAGATTTCGACCGAAATGCCTGGTCTTACCTGTGTTCCGGCCACAATTGACCTCGCTTGGGCTGAGCTCGAGTTGGTTTCGGT
>CAZDKF010000010.1:0-14102 GCA_964505955.1 uncultured Rhodoluna sp.
CCCAGCCCTCGCCGTGGCCAGACGACCAAGACGCCAAGCGACGCCAAGAGTTGAGCTCGGCACGGTTGTAAACCTGCTGCGCCACCTGAAGGTGGTGACCCGGCACACCCTCGTGATAAACCGTTGTGGTTTCGCGCCAGGTGTCGAACTCGGTTACGCCTTCTGGCACAGACCACCACATGCGACCCGGACGACTGAAGTCATCGGTTGGGCCGGTGTAGTAAATCGCTCCGCTGTTGGTTGGCGCAATCATGCACTCTAGAGTCTTTAGCGGTTCGGCGATATCGAAGTGAGTTCCGCTCAGTTTCTCGATTGCGTTGTCGCTCAAGCGCTGCATCCACTTCTGCAACTCGTCGGTGCCGTGAAGTTTGCGCGACTTGTCGTTGTTCAAAACTTCAATCGCTTCTTTCACTGTCGCGCCCGACTTGATTTCGCTTGCTACCGCTTCTTGCTCTGCGGTGACTCTGGCGAGCTCTTCGCGACCCCACTCGTAGGTTTCGTCGAGATCAACTTTTGCACCAAGAAAGCGTCTGCTGAAAAGTGCATAGCGCTCGCGCCCTATTGCATCTTCTTTGTTGGCTTTCGGCAACAACTCAGAAGACAAGAACTTTGCAAGTTCGGCGTAACCCTCGGTTGCCACCTGACCAGCGGCTTCGATGTCTTTCTTGAGTGATTCGGGCATTTCGCCGCTTTCGAGCTTCGCGCCGGTTGCAAACTTCTTGAAGAATCCTTCGGCCGAACCAAGCTCGGTGGTTTCGCGAATCACAAACTCAACCTGTCGCTGAGCTGGAGTGTCCTTGGCGACGATGCCTTCGCGAAGACTGCGAATGTAGCCGTCGATTGCCTCTGGCACCTCACGCATGCGCTTTGCGAGATTCTGCCAGTCGTTTTCGTTGGCCGTTGGTGACAGGTCAAAAATGTCACGGATGCCCTGCGCCGGCGATGCGATCACGTTGAGGTCACGCTTCCAGAGACCCGCGTCGTGCATCTCTAGGCCGAGCTCGAGGCTGTTGATCATCGCATCTTTGGTTACCTCGTCGACCTTGTCGCGAGTGGCAGTTGCGTTGACCTCGCCAAGAACGCGACGCATTTGCCTTGCATCTTCTTCCTGACCTTCTGGTGAGGCATCATCGAGTTTGTCTTCGCCGCCGGGCTTGCCGATGTATGTGGCAAAGCTCGGGCTCATCTCGGCCATCTTGTCGACCCAAGCTTCGGCTACTTTGTCTAGTTCTGAAGGTTGACGCGTCATTGCATTTCCTTTGCTTGCTTCGGTTTGAACTCTTTTGTTCAGTTTGTTCAGTTAGTTTAGGCCGTCTCTGAAAGTGGTTTTCCACTGACCGAAACCAGGGTTGATGCCACCGCGCAGGTTAACGCTGTTGCGGTTCCAAGTTGACTTGGGCGTGGCACGTTTGGCTCTTGACTGCGCAGCCGCTTCGGCAACAGCTAACTCGACAACCGCAATTGCCGCTGCCAGTTCGGTTGCGGTTGGGTTGCCACGAACCACCTTCACCTGATCTCTGAAATCGCTCATAAATTTTGCCGGCCTAAAGCGGAATGTTTCCGTGCTTCTTTGGCGGAGCGTCTGCACGCTTGGTGCGAAGTGCGCGCAGCGCTTTGATAACCGAGATGCGCGTTGCGCTCGGTTCGATAATTCCATCGAGTTCGCCGCGCTCGGCAGCCAAGAATGGCGAAGCCACGTTGTAGGTGTATTCGGCCGCCAACTTCGCGCGCACCGCGGCAACATCCTCGCCGTTGGCTTCGGCCTGTTTGATTTCGTTGCGATAAAGAATGTTCACCGCACCCTGACCACCCATAACCGCGATCTCGGCAGTCGGCCAAGCCAGGTTGATGTCAGCGCCGAGTTGCTTTGAACCCATAACGATGTATGCGCCTCCGTATGCCTTGCGGGTGATCACGGTGACAAGCGGCACGGTTGCCTCAGCATAGGCATAGAGCAACTTGGCTCCGCGTCGAATAACTCCGGCCCACTCCTGGTCGGTGCCAGGCAGGTAGCCGGGAACATCGACGAGCGTCAAAATCGGAATCGAGAACGCGTCGCAGAAGCGCACGAATCTCGCGGCCTTCTCGCCGGCCTCGATGTTTAGCGTGCCCGCCATCTGCTGTGGCTGGTTGGCGATTATGCCAACGCTGCGGCCGTCGATGCGTGCAAAGCCGATGATGATGTTCGGTGCGAACAGCGGCTGCACCTCGAGAAACTCGCCCCCGTCAACAAGTGATTCGACAATCTTGTGCATGTCGTATGGCTGGTTAGGCGAGTCTGGAATAAAGGTGTCGAGTTTCAGATCTTCATCTGTGACTTCGAGCACACCTGTCGGTTCGTATGCAACGGTCTCGCTCAAATTGTTTTCTGGCAGGTAGCTAAGCAAAGAACGTGCGTAGTCGAGCGCATCCTCTTCATCGTTCGCGAGGTAGTGCGCAACACCAGAAGTCGTGTTGTGAGTGCGAGCGCCTCCGAGTTCTTCCATGCCAACGTCTTCGCCGGTAACGGCCTTGATTACATCTGGGCCGGTGACGAACATGTTTGATGTCTTATCGACCATGATCACAAAGTCAGTTAGTGCTGGCGAGTAAACCGCTCCACCAGCAGCAGGGCCCATGATGATTGAAATCTGCGGGATGACACCCGAGGCCATTGTGTTGCGCTTGAAGATTTCGCCGTATTTGCCGAGAGCGATAACGCCCTCTTGAATTCGAGCACCACCCGAGTCGAGAATTCCGATCATCGGAACTCCGGTCGCGAGAGCGAGATCCATGATCTTGATGATTTTGTTACCGGCTGTCTCACCGAGCGAGCCGCCGAAAATTGTGAAGTCTTGCGAGAAGAGTGCAACCTGGCGACCGTTGATGGTTCCGACGCCGGTGACAACTGCGTCACCGTAAGGGCGGTTCTTGTCCATGCCGAAAGCGGTTGAACGATGGCGCACGAATTCGTCTAGCTCAACGAACGAACCTTCGTCGAGCAGCATCTCGATGCGCTCGCGAGCGGTCTTCTTGCCCTTTGCGTGCTGCTTTTCGACGGCCGCTTCACCGCTGGCGTGAACTGCCTCGTGGTAGCGGTTTTTGAGATCCTGAAGTTTGCCGGCTGTGGTCGACAGGTCGTCGACTGGTTTCGGGGTAGTCATAAAAGCAACCCTAGCCCTTGCAAACCCCCGTTCTTTTGAAGATATCCGAAAGCAAAAGCGGCTTTTCGTTGTGAATTGCTACAGAGACTAGCCTTTAGCCATGAACTTCAAACAGTCAGCTGAGTTGGCCGAGCGACTCGATTGGGTCGAATCAACCGGCTCAACCAACAGCGACCTAATCGCCGCGGCCGCAGCCGATTCGGCGGCCTACCCGGATTTTTCGGTTATGGTCACATCCGAGCAGACCGCGGGGCGAGGGCGATCTGGCCGAGAGTGGCAGGCACCTGCCGGCAGCTCGCTCTTCGTTTCGGTGCTGCTCAGGCCCACCGCCGTGGCGGCAACCCAGTTTGCCTGGCTTCCGCTCATTGCAGGCATGTCTATGGCCAACGCCATCTCGCAGTTTGCCGGTTCGCAGCGAGCCCAGGTCAAGTGGCCAAACGATGTCTTGATTGGCGACAAGAAGGTATGCGGTGTTTTGAGTGAACTTCTGCCAGATGCCTCTGGCGTCGTAATTGGTGCGGGAGTCAACGTCTTTCAATCGCTCGAGCAGTTGCCAGTCGAAACTGCAACATCGCTAGCCGTCGAAAAGATAACAATCGAATCGCTCGACGACTTGCTAGCCGCCTACCTGAAAAACCTGCGATCGCACATCGACGATTTCATCGCGCTCGCGGGTGAACTCGGCGAAACCGACTTGCACGAACAAATCAGCATGACCTGCTCTTCGATTGGTCGTGAGGTGCGGGTTCTGCTGCCCAACGATCAGCAGTTTGTTGGCAAGGCAATCGCGATTGATTCGATTGGTCGCTTGGTTGTGCAAAACGAATCTGAAACACGTTCGGTTTCAGTTGGCGATGTCGTGCACCTGCGACACAATTAGCACGTGGCTTTTCAAGAGGAACAAATTATTGCGCGCATTAGGCGCAGTTGGTTTACCCTAACCTTCGCACTGCTCGCGCTCTTTCTGTCGGCAGCGATTTTGAGCTACGTCAGCAACCGGGTGGTCGACCAGTGGATTCTCTATTCGGCTTACGTTGTGTCGGCAGGGTTAGCGATATTTTTCTGGCTCATCCCGACCATTCGCCACCTCAATTTCTATGTCGAACTAACCACATCGCGACTCATCGTGAGAGACGGAATCTTTGGTCAAAAGACCACCGAGGTTGCCATCGCCGAAATTAACTCTGTTGAGCTTGGTCGCGGTCGCAAACTAACACTCGGTCGAAGAAATGGTGAGCCACTGGTGCTCGAGCGCATGCCGAAGGCCAAGCTAATTGCCGAAGAATTGCGGGCTGCGGCCCCGCTTGGCTCAGGCCTAAGTGCCTAAGCACTTGGCTGCTAACCGCTTTTCACTGCGACAATAGATGCATGCATAACCCACGCGTCGGCGCTATTGGCGGCGGTCAATTAGCCCGCATGATGGGCGACGCAGCGGCAGCCGCCAAAGTCGAGTTCTCGGTGTTGGCCGAGGCGGCCGGGTCTTCGGCCCAGGCGTTTGCGAGCACGGTAGGCGATTACAACCAGCTCTCGGTTGTCGAACGATTTGCCGAAACCGTTGATGTCATCACATTCGATCACGAGCACGTTCCGCTAGAAGTGCTTCGCTCACTAGAGGCCGCTTCGGTTTCAGTGCAGCCACCTTCGAAGGCTCTTGCCTTTGCGCAGAACAAACTGAAAATGCGCCAGAGGCTCTCGGCGCTCAATTTACCGATGCCGGTTTGGCGCGAGATAAAAACTGCTGACGACCTAATCGAATTTATCGGCAGCGTTGGCGGAGTTGCAATTCTCAAGACACCAATCGGCGGCTATGACGGCAAAGGCGTTCGTGTGGTTCGTTCGGCTGCCGATGCGAAAGACTGGCTCGACAATATCGATGACTTTGGCGGCTCGCTTCTCGCAGAAGAGAAAGTCGATTTTGTTCGTGAACTCGCGCAGCTATCGGCAAGAAACACAAACTCAGAATTTGCCGCTTGGCCGCTGGTCGAAACTCGACAGGTCGATGGGGTCTGTGCTGTTGTGATTGCGCCCGCACCAAACTCAAATTCAGAAATGCTTGAGCGTTGCGAAGAGATTGCGAGGGCCATCGCAGAAGACCTTGGTGTCACCGGTGTTCTCGCTGTCGAAATGTTCGAAGCACGCGACGGGCGAATCTTGATCAACGAGCTTGCAATGCGACCGCACAACTCGGGGCACTTTTCTATCGAGGGTTCGGCAACATCGCAGTTCGAACAGCACCTCAGGGCCGTGGCCGGATTACCGCTCGGCCCGACCAATTTGCTCGCCGGGCACGCGGTCATGGTCAATCTGCTTGGCACCGGCGAGACCAACACCTTCGTTGAACACTTCGCATTGGCGGCCGAGCGTCATCCGTCGGTTCACCTTCACGCCTATGGCAAGGCCGCTCGCAAAGGTCGAAAAATGGGTCACGTCACGGTTGTTGCCGATGATCTCGACTTTGCGCTCTCAGAAGCAAATGCAGCCGCGGCCGTTTTGCTACAAGGCAACTAGCCTCGGTTCACTTAAAATCAGAGGGTTCGAACGAATGGAGCTCTCATGGCAGATCAGCCGCTAATTGGCGTCGTCATGGGCTCAGACTCAGACTGGTCGGTTATGGCCGACGCGGTTCAGGTGCTAAAAGACTTTGGATACGAGTGCGAGGTTGAGGTTCTCTCGGCCCACCGAACACCAGAGCGAATGATCGAGTGGGGCAAGGCCGCGGCCGGCCGGGGCCTCAAAGTGATAATCGCCGGAGCCGGTGGGGCAGCGCACCTTCCCGGCATGCTTGCCTCGGTCACGACTCTTCCGGTCATCGGTGTGCCGGTGGCTCTGGCAAAACTCGACGGCATGGATTCGCTCCTCTCAATTGTTCAGATGCCTGCCGGAATTCCGGTTGCGACGGTTTCAATCAACGGGGCAAAAAACGCGGGCATTCTTGCCGCCAGAATTCTCGGAGCTTTCGACGAGAAGCTCGCCTTGAAGTTGAGCGCCTATGGTGAGTCACTCAAAGATCAGGTCGCCGAAAAGAATGCGAAGTTAAAATCGCAACTCTAAATCGATCGCCAAGAAAATCTGCGACGTCAACCTCGTCGTCGCGCTCGCCTTTTCACAACGTTGATCGAGCCACCCCAGAGCAAATGCGAAAGCGCGCCTGGTGGCTGATTGTTCTTACCGTGGTCGTGCCAGGTTCGGCGCAGCTCGTTGCCGGCAATCGCAAGGTTGCGCGAATCGGCATCACGGCAACTCTGGTCTTCTGGGCTCTCGGCTTGCTCGCATTAGTCATCGGGCTGATAAACCGCAGCTGGTTGGTTTCGATTGTCACCATGCCGTTTTTGGTTGGAGTGCTCGCTGTAGCGCTCACGCTTTACGCGGTGATTTTCGCGGTTCTCGCTTTCGACACAATGCGTCTAATGCGACTCGGACGGCTATACAGCCGTGACCGCTGGATTGCGCTCGCTGGCTTGGTTATGGCCGCGGTGCTTGGCACCAGCGCTATCTCTTGGGCTGGCAACACGGCTGGCATCTCGGCAGGAGCGCTCGGTTCGATCTTCAACCAGGGCGGCTTCACCTCTCCGGTAAATGGTCGCTACAACATTCTTCTGCTCGGCAGCGACTCGGGCAACGACCGCTTCGGTCTTCGCCCAGACAGCATCTCGGTGGTCAGCATCGACGCAACCACCGGCAAGACCGTCAACATCGGAATTCCGCGCAATATGCAGCGGGTGAGTTTCTCTGCTGGTTCACCGATGCTCACGGTTTATCCAGATGGCTGGAGTTGCGGCGTTGACTGTTTGATTAATGCAATTTATAAAGACGTCACCGACAATCACGCAGAGCTTTATCCCGATGCTGAAAAGCAAGGTTCAACACCCGGCATCGAAGCAACCCGCGATGCAGTCGAGTGGGTAACAGGATTGACGATTCAGTCGTACGTGATGATCGACATGGCATCTTTTTCGAGCCTAATCGATTCGCTCGGCGGCATCGAGATCAACGTGAAGCAGCGATTGCCAATCGGTGGTCAGCGCGACGATGCGAGCGATGCCAAGGGTTGGATCGAAGTTGGCAAGCAACGCATGGATGGCTATCTCGCGCTCTGGTATGCGCGTTCACGTCACCTCACCTCTGACTACGACCGCATGCGACGTCAGCACGAAGTTGAGAACGCTGTGCTCAAGCAGATGGAACCCGCCAACGTTTTGACGCATTTTCAGGACATCGCCTCGGCCGGCACGCGCATGGTGAAGACTGACATTCCTTCGCCCATGCTCGCGACCTATGTCGAATTGGCAGGCAAAGCTCGCAAGCACGGCATCAAGCCGCTTGCTCTCGTTCCGCCGGTGGTCGACCAGGTTCGCCCAGACTTTGCGGCCATCAGGGTCATGGTCAAGACAGCGCTTGACAATAACGGCTCAAACTAGCCCCTCGGCTAAACTTCTAAAAAGCCCGCATGGGCTGCCAAACGCTTGAGGAGGCGGCGGTGTCACTTGCCGAATATGCCAAGCAAAACGGGCTAAGCAAGGTCGGGGCTCGCGAGCCGCTGTGGTCTTATGTCAAGCACGCCTGGCAGCGCCGCGACTTCGCCTACGTGATGGCGCTCTATACCAACCAGGCCAACAACTCACGAAACCGTCTCGGTCGCTGGTGGATGGTGCTCTCACCTACGCTCCAGGCAGCTGTCTACGGTCTCATCTTCGGTATTCTGCTTGGCGGTTCACGACCAGACAACTTCATACCGTTCTTGATTACTGGTGTTTTCTTGTTCTCGTTTCTTCAGGGTGCTTACACCGCAGGTGCTAACTCGGTTTCTAACAACATTGGCTTGGTTCGATCGCTCAGCTTTCCGCGCATCTTGCTGCCAATCAACGCGCTGATTCAGCAGGTTTTCTCATTGCTACCGCAGGTGGCGCTGCTTGTAGTCACACTTCTCGTCTTTCAGCAGCAGGTCACCCTGAATTGGCTCTATCTGGTGCCAATAATTCTTCTCATGATTGTTTTCGGTTTTGGTTTGGCGACAATTTCTGCTCGCCTAACGGTTCACATTCAAGACCTGAACAAGTTGAATCCATTTCTCACTCGAGTGGTCTTCTATGTCTCTGGAATTTTCTTCAGCATCGAGACCGTGCTCAAGGATTACCCGCTCGCCATGCAGATTGCCAGTTGGAATCCTGTTTACGTTTACATCTCGCTAGCTCGCGGTGCGATGGTCGAGGGTTATTCGATGACAGCCGGCATGTGGATTGCTGCCGTGGCGTGGGCGCTCGGTTTGTGTGTGATCGGCACCATCTTCTTCTGGAGAGCAGAGGAGCGCTATGGTCGCGAAATCTAAACCGCAGAAGCCCGTGGTTGTCGTTGACAACGTCAACGTGGTTTACAAAGTATTCGCTAGCGGCCGCAAGGCAACGCGCAGAACAGCGGGTGGCGGTTTCCTGTCGCGCAAACTTCAGCTTCGCGAGGTGCACGCCGTAAAGGGCGTCAGCTTCACAATCTACGAGGGCGAATCGGTCGGCATAATCGGTTCAAACGGTTCAGGCAAGTCAAGCCTGATGACGGCAATTGCCGGCCTGAACCCAATCGAGAGCGGGGCAATATATGCCTCGGCAAGACCCATGCTGCTGGGCGTTGGTGCGGTCTTATTGCCCGCTATTTCGGGCCTGAAGAACATCTTGCTGGGCGGTTTGGCCATGGGCTACACCCGCAAAGAGATCAACGCATCGTCTGATGCCATCACCAAATTCGCCGGTCTCGAGGAGTTCATCGACCTGCCAATGAAGACCTACTCGTCTGGAATGTCGGCCAGGCTGCGCTTTGCGATTGCTGCTTCGCGCGACCACGACATTCTGATCATTGACGAAGCGCTGGCGGTCGGCGACCAAGAGTTTCGCAATCGTTCAGAAGCGAGAATGCGCGAGATGCGCGATCGCGCCGGAACCGTTTTCTTGGTGAGCCACAGTATGAAATCAATTCTCGACACCTGCACGCGAGTTATTTGGATCGAAAAGGGCGAACTAATCATGGATGGCAAGCCAGAGAAAGTGGTTAAGGCCTACAACAAGCACACCGGTTCAAACACAGTCGACTAATGGCAAAGACATCGGGCGTTCGCGCTAAAAAGTTTCTTCCATCGATAACGGTTGTGATGCCGGTGCTAAACGAAGAAGCGCATCTCGAAGCATCTGTGCAGAGCATTCTCGCGCAGTCGTATCCGAGTGAAATCGAACTCATTATTGCGCTCGGGCCTTCGAGTGACGGCACCAACAAAATTGCAAAGGCGCTTGCCAAAAAAGATAAGCGAATCAAGCTACTCGACAACGAGCGCGGTCTCACCACTGTCGGGCTGAACGCCGCAATCAAAATTGCGAAACACGATTACATCGTGCGCATCGATGCGCACAGCGAACCAGAGCCAAACTATTTTTATGATGGCATTCGCATTTTGCTAGAGCAAGACGCAGACGAAGTTGGCGGCATAATGCAGGCCAAGGGTCACAGCGCGTTTCAGAAAGCCGTGGCCTACGCCTACACCTCGCGCTGGGGCATTGGCGCCGCAAGTTATCACATCGGTGGTCAGGCCGGTGAGGCCGAGAGCGCATACCTGGGCATCTTCAAGAAGTCGGCGCTCGAGCGAGTCGGCGGCTATGACGAGTCGATCATTCGTGGCGAAGACTGGGATCTCGCCCAGCGCATCAAACGAACTGGCGGCAAGGTTTGGTTCTCGCCGCAGCTCAAAGTGACCTACTGGCCTCGCGGTCGTTTCAGTCGACTCGTGAAGCAGTTTTACTCAACCGGCGTTTGGCGCGGAGACCTCACCAGGCGCGATATCGCAGCGGCCTCGAAGCGCTACTTCGCTCCGCCGCTGCTGGTCTTGGGCCTGTTGGCTGGATTGATTCTTCTAGCATTCGGCCAAAACATCGGCATTCTGCCGGCAGCGGCCTACCTGCTCGGCATAACCATGGTTGCGGTCTTAGCCGCAGGTCTTAGCCTCAAGTCGCGCGTTGCCCTGGTTGCAGCTCTCGCAGCTATGCACCTGAGTTGGGGTTGGGGTTTCTTGCGCGGCTTTGTTCGCGGGGCAACCGGAACCGTTGACAAGAGCCGAGTGGCTGCGAGCGGCTCATGAGCGAACTCAAGCGACTGATAAAGACCTACTCGCCAACGCGAGTGCTCGGTGCTCTTCGCCGTCGCCGCAGTGACTTGATTCGCAAGCTGCAGTATCGCCCGCAGGCGACGATCGCTCTTCGCGACGCAGTGCTGTTCGAATCTTTTCAGGGCAAAGTCATCGGCGACAGTTCGCTCGACATCTATCTTGAACTAAAGAATCGTCGCCCAGAACTCGAATTCATCTGGACAACCTCGGCAAGCACGCAAGCACCAGAGGGTTCGCGCGCGGTTCGACACGGCTCGAAAGATTGGCTGCGAGCAATTGCGACTTCAAAGTATCTCGTCAACAACACCAACTTTCCCTGGTACTTTCGCAAGGTCAAGGGGCAGGTCTATTTGCAAACCTGGCACGGCACACCGCTCAAGCGACTCGGCCGCGACATCGAAAACAATCACCTCACCAAGGGTTATCTAGACACCATGGATCGCGAAGCGAGCTACTGGGATTTCCTCGTGTCGCCCTCTGCGTTTTGCACAGCGATCTTTCCGGGTGCCTTCAACTACCGAGGCAAGATAATCGAAACCGGATATCCGCGAAACGACCGACTTAGCAAAACCGCATCGGCCGAGCGGCAGCGCATCCGTGCAAAAATTGGAATCACCGACCCGAGCGAAACCGTAGTCATGTATGCGCCGACTTGGCGTGACTACAACCGCAGCGCGACCGGCAACTGGCAATCGGTCAACTTCATGAACGAAAACGTCGAACTGCCAGAGGGCTTCACCATGATCTACCGCGGTCACACCAACACTCACGCGGTGCACAAAGAAAGTGTTGCCGGGCGGGCGATTGATGTCACGATGTATCCAGATGTCACCGAGCTTTACATTGCGGCCGATGTGATGATTACCGACTTCTCTTCTGTCATGTTTGACTACACGGTTACCGGCAAACCGATCATGTTTTTGGCCCCAGACATCGAGCGCTACCGAGAGGAGCGTGGCTTCTACTTCGACTTCGAAGACACCGCGCCCGGACCGATTTTGAATACCGAACAAGAGGTGCTTCAGGCGCTCGGTCGCATTGACCAGGTAAGCAAGCTCTACGAGAAGCGCTACCGCGCCTGGCAGCAGAAGTTCAACAGCCTAGAAGACGGCGGCTCTGCGGCCCGCGTGGTTGACATGGTTTGGGGTGTGAAGTGATTGCCACCATTCGAAGGCTGCTCGGTTCGGGCCTGATTCCGAACGCCTACTACCTGGTGATGCGCATGGTCTGGTGGTTCTCTTTCAAAGCCAGGGGGCAGAGCGCTGACGTGCCAAAGGTCACGCTGGTGATTCCGGTTTATAACGTGCAGCAATACCTGGCAGACGCCCTCCGCAGCGCGCGAGCTCAGAACTACCAAAACTTTGAGATCATCGCGGTCAACGATGGTTCAACCGACGGCTCGGCCGAAATTCTGCAGCGCTTTGCCGCGAAAACTGAGAACCTCAAGATTGTCACCCAACACAATCAAGGATTAGGTGCCGCACGCAATGCCGGAGTAGCCGCGGCAACCGACACCAAATACCTGATGTTTCTCGACAGCGACGATCTGCTACCACTCGGTGCCATGAAACGCTTTGTCGACCAGGCACAAGCTACCGGCAGCAAGCTCGTCGTCGCAAAGGCCGTCTGCTTCTATGGTGTGCGTTACTTCGATCGCACCTCGACCGCCAAGTTCTTCAAGCAAAACCTCTCAAGAACCAACCTGAATCAAAATCCTGAGTTTCTTGGCGACGCAACAAGTTGGAACAAGCTCTACAGTTTCGATTTCTACAAAGAGCACAAGTTCTCGTTTCCGGTTGGCGTGTGGTTCGAAGACATGACTCTGGTTTGCACCGCTTATCTTGCCGCCAAAGAATTTGACGTGCTCAAGAGCCCGGGTTACTTCTGGAGAGTTCGTGCAGAAGGCGAGTCAATCTCGAAGCGCAATAAAGAATTGAAGTCGTTGCAAGACCGACTGCTCTCAATCGAACAGATCAACAAGATTCTCTTGCGCGCCTGCGAGAAGGGGCTGATTGAGCGACACGTTGTCGACAGCCACCTTATCCGTGTTATCTCGATGGATCTGCAGCTCTACACGGCGGCACTCGCCGAGACCGATGAAGAGTTCTTCAACGAGTTCAAAACTAGGGCCGGCAAAGTGCTGAAGTCTGCCGACGAGTCGGTTTGGGCCGCCGCCACAGGCAAACATCGCTCGATTGTTTGGGCGGCAATCAACGGTTCACGCGAGCAAACACTAAAACTGCTGGCCGCATAATCTCAGAAACCTCACAGCCACAAATCTCGGCCGTTTCGAGGCCCCAAAGTTAGGCTTAAAGAACCTAACGGAGGCCAAATTGAACAAATTTCTAGCACTCGTGGCCGCTTCTGGCCTAGCTCTCACCCTGAGCGGATGCAGCCTCATTTATCCAAACTGGGGCACCGACCAGAACCCGTCAACCAGTCAATCCGCTAGCCCGAGCGAATCGGCTAGCCCGACTGAGTCTTCGAGCCCGACAACCTCGGTCAAGAGCCCAGCCACCGTCTCGATCGACGATGCATTTGTCGATGCAACCGCCGGGGTCGTGAGCGTTCTTGCTCAAGTTACAAACTTCAACGAGGATGGCGGCACCTGCACGCTGACAATTGCGGCCGGAACCCAGTCGAAGACCATGACCGTGAAGGCCGAATCAAACGTCACGACCACACAGTGCTTTCCTATGGAGCTTTCGCTTAGCGGGTTGCCAAAGGGCACAGCACTCGTCACAGTGACATACGAATCAGCAACACACTTTGGGGTATCCGCGGGCCGTTCGGTGCTGATTCCCTAATCGGAATTCAGAAGAACAATGAAGCCAACCCTGAATCGCATACTTGCAGTCGCACTGAGCTTTGTGCGCGTGTTCTCTGGCATTTCTGCGCTTCAGACTGAAGCCCCGGCAAAGGCTGCAGACGCCTCACGATTTGACCCGGGCCTCATTATCAGTGACAGCGTCTTCTATGACTTTGGCACAATGACGGTTGCAGAGATTCAACGTTTCCTCGAAAGCAAGGTTCCGGTGTGTCGAGCGAACGATGGCGGGCCAACCTGTTTGCGCGATTACATTTCAGATCAGCTCGAAAAGCCTGGCGAAGATGGCAAGTGCGCACCAATGCCCGCTATTCCGAACATTCGAGCTTCGCAAATGATTTACAACATTGCTCGCGCGTGTGGAATCAACCCGAAGGTTTTGTTGGTGACGCTGCAAAAAGAGCAGGGGTTGATTCAGGCATCAAATCCCACCGCTTATATGTATCGCGCTGCGATGGGTTACGGTTGTCCCGATAGCGACCCCGGCATTTGCGGCAAGGTATGGACGGGCCTTTTCAACCAGCTCTACAAAGGTGCCGGTCAATTGCAGTGGTACGGAGACCCGCGCGGCTCGTTCACCTATTTGAAGGTCGGTCGCACGGCCAATATTCGCTACAACCCCGATGAGCGTTGCGGAACCAAGCCGGTGCTCATAAAAAGCATCGCGACCACCGCGCTCTACTACTACACTCCATACACACCTAACGATGCCGCCTTGAAGAACCTCTATGGCACCGGAGATTCGTGCAGTGCATACGGAAACCGCAATTTCTGGCGCTTCTTCAGCGACTGGTTTGGCAGCCCAATCGGCGGTGGATTCTTGCTGAAGAGCGAGACCTCGCCCACCTATCTGATTGTCGACAACAACAAGTATCTGATTAGTGACCCGGCCATGATCGAAGCACTGAAGCCACTTGGCCCGCTTGGCGTGATTTCGCAGGACTCCCTCGACTCCTTTGCCACGGCGAGCACGTTGAACCGCTTGATTAAG
>CAZDKF010000011.1:0-12676 GCA_964505955.1 uncultured Rhodoluna sp.
CGTCTTCATCCTCACGAATGCCCTTGATTACTCGGCCCCACGGACTGCGCATCATTAGAAGCACGAGCAGAGTGGCTAGGGCAACGAGTGTCCATCCGAAAACCCGAACCCAAAGTTCATTCTCGGTAACGTCGAATGGCCAGAACAAGTAGTTGCCCTCGGCGAACGGATTGATTGCATAAAACTCTTTTGCGAATCCAGAGAGACCACCGCTTCCACCGGTCAGGTCTTTCAGTGATGTGGTAGAAACCACATAACGCAATATTTCTGCAGATGCAATTGTGACAATAGCCAGATAGTCAGAACGCAACCGAAGCGTTGGTATTCCTAGAATCAGGGCGAACAGAATCGAAAGACTCATCGAGACCGCGATGGCCGGCCAGAATGACAGACCAAAGTTTAGAACCGAAACTGCAAAGCCATATGCGCCGATCGCCATGAAAGCTGCTTGACCAAAGTTGAGCAATCCGGTGTAGCCGAAGTGCACTGCAAGACCAATCGCTGCAAGCGCGTAGGCAGCAGTCGTTGGGCTGATGAGTTCGGCGGCTGCGTTTCCGAATACGAGTGACCAATCCATGTTCTCTCCTTAGCCGATTCTCTGCGCTTTGCCGAGGATGCCCTGAGGTCGAATCAGCAGCACCAGAATCATCACAACTAGAGCGCCGGCGAACTTCAGGTCGGTTGGAATCACGAGCGTTGACATCTCGACGAAGACTCCGATAACCAAAGCACCAACCGTGGCACCGAAAGCAGTGCCAAGACCGCCGAGGGTCACCGCTGCAAACATGAGAAGCAGAATCGAGAAGCCCATGTCCCAAGACGCTTGCAGGAACAATCCGAGCATGACTCCCGAGATGCCGGTAAGCGCGCCTGCGATAACCCAGACGATGCGAATGATTCGCTCAACGTCGATTCCGGTTGCGGCTGCCAGCGAGGCGTTGTCTGCAACGGCTCTGGTTGCCTTGCCCAAGCGGGTCTTAGTGAGAAACGCGGCAACCAGAAGCAAAATCACAACGCCGACACCGGCGCTGATTACGTTGACCGCCTGAGTTGGAACGCCGAAGATATCCCAGATTTCACCCTGGCTGAGCACCTTGGTGTCGCCGCCGTAAATGATTTGGTAGATGTAGCGCACGACTAGCGAGAGACCGATGCTCACAATCATCATCTGGGTGAGCCCCACTCGACGTTTTCTGAGCGGTCGCCAAATTGCCGCATCTTGGAACCAGCCCGAGGCTGCCACGAGAACCGTGGTTAGCAGAGCAGCAAGCAAAAGATCCATGCCCATGATTTTGTTGAAAGTGAAAGCGAGAAGAGCGCCGAGTGTGACCATCTCACCGTGTGCAAAATTGTTTAGTGCAGTCGTTCCGTAAATCAAGCTCAAACCAATCGCCGCCATTGCGAGCAAGATGCCGAGGTTCACACCAGCGATTAGGCGACCCAGAAAAACATTTGTTTCGGCTTTAACTGGCTTGTCGCCCGGCCCGGTAGTTGGTGTAGTTGTGTCATTCAGCGGAAACAAAACGTTCACGGTGTTTACGACATCGATGGTCACGGTCTTGACGCTACGGTCTGGATCGCGCAAGCTCGCGCCAGTCGGCAAAGTCTCGACTCGCAGGGTTACCTGATATTCACCTTTGCCCGGAACGGTAACCGACCAGCGACCATCGGCACCAGTTGTGCCAACCGCTTCAAAGCCGTCGGCACCCAAGATAGAAATCTCGATGCCCTCGAGCACAACATCACCATCTTTGATGATGCCGCCGATTGAGAACGAGTTGGTGTCTGGCACGGGTTCACCCTCTACAGCCAAAGCCGATGAAGGAACCAGGAAGCCAATCAAGAATGTGAATAGACCTAGGGTCACGGCCAACTTCTTTGTTGCCCGAATAAGTAGCTGGCTCAAACCAACCTCCGTCTGCACAAGAACGCCGAGGCGCTTCTTTCGATGTGTTTGAGATTACCCCAATTCGATAGGTCAAAAATGTTCGTTTACGCTGTCTTTCGAAATTCAGTTGGGCGGTTGCTCGACTCGTTACCCAGTTGTTATGCCACTTCTGCCAGGGCAACCGCTAAGGCTAGAATTGGTGCACCGCCAACTCGCTTGAGGACAAAATGACTGAAAACAACCCTTTCGGCTTTCTCGGATTGACCTACGACGATGTGCTCCTCTTGCCTGGCGAGTCAGACATCATGCCGTCTTCGGTGAATACCAAGACGCGCATCTCAAAGCGTTTAGAAATCAACATTCCTCTGCTCTCTTCGGCCATGGACACCGTTACTGAGGCTCGTCTGGCCATCGCCATGGCTCGTCAGGGCGGAATCGGCATCTTGCACCGCAACCTATCGCTTGAGCAGCAGGCAAACCAGGTTGATCTGGTCAAGCGCTCAGAAGCGGGCATGATTACCAACCCGGTAACGACGACCCCGCTGGCCACCATCCAAGAGGTAGACGACCTTTGCGGTAAGTTCAGGGTTTCTGGTCTGCCAGTTGTCGACGAGGATGACCGCCTTATCGGAATCGTCACCAACCGTGACATGAGATTTGTACTCGATGTTCAGCGCACCACCACTCTGGTTAAAGATGTAATGACGCCGATGCCTTTGGTTACCGCCAAGGTTGGCATTCGCCCAGAAGAGGCTATTGCGATTTTTGCGCAGCACCGCATCGAGAAGTTGCCAATCGTTGACGGCAACAACAAACTCAAGGGTTTGATCACTGTAAAAGACTTCGACAAGAGTGAAAAGTATCCGCTTGCATCGAAAGATGGTGCCGGTCGACTTTTGGTCGGTGCGGCTGTCGGGGTTGGGCCAGACGCGTGGGAGCGCGCGATGGCGCTAATCGATGCTGGTGTTGACCTTCTGGTAGTCGACACCGCGCACGGCCACAACCGCGCGGTTCTCGAAATGGTTGCGAAGTTAAAGGCCGAGCCGTTTGCGAAGAACGTAGACATAATCGGTGGCAACATCGCCACTCGCGAAGGCGCGGCAGCGCTCGTTGCTGCCGGCGCCGACGGCGTGAAGGTTGGCGTTGGGCCTGGCTCGATTTGCACCACTCGCGTTGTTGCCGGTGTTGGTGTTCCACAGATCACTGCGGTCTACCAGGCTTCGCTGGCGACAAAGCCTGCCGGGGTGCCGATAATTGCCGATGGCGGCCTGCAGTTCTCTGGCGACATCGCCAAGGCTCTGGTTGCCGGAGCCAACTCGGTGATGCTTGGCTCGCTGCTCGCCGGAACCGACGAGGCTCCAGGCGATGTGACCTTCGTTGGTGGCAAGCAATACAAGACCTACCGTGGCATGGGCTCACTAGGCGCGATGCAGTCGCGCGGCGAGGCAAAGAGCTACTCAAAAGACCGCTACTTTCAAGACGACGTTTTGCGCGACGACAAGCTGGTTCCCGAGGGCATCGAAGGTCAGGTTCCTTACCGTGGCTCGGTAGCTTCAGTAACTCACCAGTTGATCGGCGGACTTCGCGCGTCGATGGGTTATGTCGGTGCAGAAACCATAGATGAGCTTCAGGCTCGCGGAAAGTTTGTTCGCATCACCGCGGCCGGGCTCAAAGAGTCACACCCGCACGACATTCAGATGACCGTCGAAGCACCAAACTACGGCACCCGCTAAATCTTTTACAGAGAGAAACTAAATGACCGAAATCGAAATTGGCGCGGGCAAACGCGGCCGTCGCGCTTGGGCTTTTGACGACGTTGCAGTTGTGCCATCACGACGCACTCGCGACCCGCAAGATGTTTCAACCACCTGGAACATCGACGCATACAAGTTTGATTTGCCGGTTCTTGCCGCACCGATGGACAGCGCTGTTTCACCTGCAACCGCGATACAAATCGGCAAGCTCGGCGGACTTGGTGTTCTAGACCTCGAAGGTCTATGGACCCGCTACGAAGATCCCAGCAAGCAGCTCGCAGAGATTGCAAAACTTTCACCCGAAAAAACAATCGCGCGCATGCAAGAGATTTATGCAGAGCCGATTAAGCCAGAACTCATCCGTGATCGCATCGCAGAAATTCGTGCTGCTGGCGTAACTGTTGCCGGCGCGCTTTCACCGCAGCGAACCGTCGAGTTCTACCAGACCGTTATCAAGGCCGGCGTCGACATTTTTGTGATTCGCGGAACCAACGTTTCTGCCGAGCACGTTTCGAAGCAGACCGAGCCGCTCAACCTGAAGCAGTTCATCTATGAGCTTGACGTGCCGGTTATCGTGGGCGGCGCTTCGACCTACACCTCGGCCCTGCACCTGATGCGAACCGGTGCAGCCGGTGTGTTGGTGGGCTTCGGCGGCGGCCGCGCCTCTACGACCCGCAAGGTTGTTGGCATTCACGCCCCTATGGCTACCGCGGTGGCCGATGTTGCCGGTGCTCGTCGCGACTACATGGATGAGTCTGGCGGCCGCTATGTTCACGTGATTGCCGATGGCGGTCTTGGCACCTCTGGCGACATCGTCAAGGCAATCGCCTGCGGTGCAGATGCGGTGATGCTCGGTTCGATCTTGGCCCGCGCCGACGAAGCGCCTGGCCAGGGATGGCACTGGGGCCAAGAGGCGTTTCACGAAGAGCTTCCGCGCGGAACCAAGGTTGAGGTTGGCACCGCGGGTTCGCTGCAGACAATTCTTCACGGGCCTTCGGCTTCGGCAGACGGCACCACAAACGTGATGGGCGCTTTGCGTCGCGCGATGGCGACCACTGGTTACAGCGACCTCAAAGAGTTTCAGCGCGTTGAAGTTGTCGTTGCTCCATACGACTCCAACTAATGGCCGAAAAGCAAATCACATTCTGGCGAGTTGCCGTTCGCCCGAAATACATCGCCGGCTTCGTAATTTCACTAATTGCGGCCGCGGTCTTTTCTTTGCTGGGCCAGTGGCAGCTTGAGCGTTCGTTCACGCAAGAGCAAACCGCAGAAGAAATTCAAGCTGTGGTCACGGTTGAGGTGACGCTCGACACCAAAAACGTCTTCATTGTCGATGGCAGACTGCAGAACGGCAAAGAGGTTTACTGGTTGCTGGTCAATTCATTTGACAAAGATGCAAAGTCACTCACTCTCGCAGTCGGTCAGAGCGATTCTTTGCTGAAGGCTGAAGCCGCAAGGTTCGAACTGAAGAACTCGATGGTCGCACAGGCATTTTTGCCGATTCAGGGATACTGGCTTCCGACAGAAGCGCCACTCGAAATTGACGGCGAGAAGCCATACCTGTTGAATTCGGTTTCGCTCGCGCAGCTGATTAATCTCTATTCACCAGATAAGCCGATTGAAAGTTACAAAGACTTCATGGTGGCCAACGGGGTGGCAAGCTCACTCGATGCGAAGCTCGACGAAATCGATGCGGTTCTCGAGCCAGCGGCTGCAATCAACTGGCTCACTCTTTTCTATGCCGCCGAGTGGGTCTTGTTCGCCGGCTTTGCCATCTTCCTGTGGGGTCGAACCGTCAAGGATGCAGTCGAGCGCGAGAGGTTAAACTAAAGCCATGCCTACCCCTTCAGAACTCAAAAACTCGCTTCGCTTCTTCAAGGTGACCTCTTATGTAACGGGTGTTTTCTTGCTGCTTATCTCGGTTCTGTATGCGATGAGGCTCACAATCAGCGCCGACGTCTGGATCGCCGGTCCGCAGGGCCTTGTGGCCCTTGCCCAGTTCTATGTCGACCCGTCAACCGGCGACCGCTACGGGTTTCCGACCCAGGGTTTCAGCTTCACTGTGGTCTCGCTGATTGTTCACGGATGGCTCTATGTGGTTTACCTCTACGCCAACTTCAGACTCTGGGTTCAACTGCGCTGGGGCATCGGCAAGTTCTTGATTATCGCGGCGGGTGGCATCGTGCCGTTCTTGTCATTCTTTACCGAGCGCTACTACAGCAAGGTGGCCGAGGGCTGGTCTGACCGAAAAGATGCCGCATGAACCGCCCGGTCTTAGTCGTCGACTTCGGCGCTCAGTATGCGCAACTTATTGCACGCCGAGTTCGTGAGGCTGGCGTTTATAGCGAAATCGTGCACCACAACATAACGGCCGCAGAAGTAACGGCTAAGAACCCGACCGCGATAACTCTTTCTGGCGCGCCCTCTTCGGTTTACGAAGCCGGTTCGCCGCAACTCGACCGTGACATTCCCGATCTCGGCATTCCGGTGCTCGGAATCTGCTACGGTTTTCAAACTTTGGCTAACGCCCTCGGTGGCCGCGTAGATGCAACCGGCAAAAAAGAATATGGTGCAACCGAACTTCGCGTAACCGCCGGTGGCGAAATTCTCGACGGCCAACCTAGCGAACAAATCTGCTGGATGTCGCACGGCGATCAGGTCATGCAAGCGCCCGATGGTTTTGAAGTTCTAGCTTCGACCGACACGACTCCGGTTGCAGCATTCGCAAATCGCGAAAAGAAAATCTACGGAGTGCAGTGGCACCCCGAGGTGAAGCACTCGGCTTTTGGTCAGAACGTTCTCGAGAACTTCTTGCACAATGCTGCCGGCATCGCTGCAACCTGGAACTCTGGCAACGTCATTGCCGAGCAGGTAGAAAAGATTCGCGCCCAGGTTGGTGGCGATCGCGTTATCTGTGGCCTAAGCGGTGGCGTCGACTCTGCTGTTGCGGCAGCGCTCGTGCACAAGGCAGTGGGTGACCAGTTGGTCTGCGTTTTCGTAAACCACGGATTACTTCGCCAAGACGAGGCCGAGCAGGTCGAGCGCGACTACGTGGCCGCGACCGGCATCCGGTTGGTTGTCGTCGATGCGCAGCAAAAGTTCTTAGACGCGCTCGAGGGTGTCACCGACCCAGAGACTAAGCGCAAGATCATCGGCCGCGAGTTCATTCGCACCTTCGAAGAGGCTCAGGCGGCCCTGATTGCCGAGGCGGCTGCCGACAACCGCCCGATTCGGTTCTTGGTTCAGGGCACGCTCTATCCAGATGTTGTCGAGTCTGGGGGAGGCGCAACAGCTGGCATCAAGAGCCACCACAACGTTGGCGGTCTGCCAGACGACCTTCAGTTCGAGCTTGTCGAGCCGCTTCGCACTCTTTTCAAGGATGAGGTTCGCGCCATCGGCGCAGAGCTCGGCCTGCCACGCGAGATAGTTCAGCGTCAGCCGTTTCCGGGGCCGGGGCTCGGCATTCGAATCGTCGGCGCCGTCAACAAAGAGCGCCTCGACCTGCTGCGCAAGGCAGATGCCATTGTGCGCGAAGAACTTTCGGCCGCCGGTCTCGACGGCGAGATTTGGCAGTGCCCGGTTGTGTTGCTCGCCGACGTGCGCTCTGTCGGCGTGCAGGGCGACGGCCGTTCATACGGTCACCCGATTGTGCTTCGCCCAGTTTCGAGTGAAGATGCGATGACCGCAGACTGGACTCGCTTGCCTTACGACTTGCTCGCAAAGATATCGAACCGAATCACAAACGAGGTTGCCGGCGTAAACCGAGTAGTTCTCGATGTGACTTCTAAGCCACCCGGCACCATCGAGTGGGAGTAATCGTGAAGCACGACTTTTTGTATTCGGTTGAACGCGAGGTTGACTACCCGTTGGCAACTTTATGGACGGCATTTACCGACACCGATGCTTTGCAGTCTTGGTATCACCCGACGATGTTGAGTTCGGTTGCAGGCGCAACGTTGTCTGAACCAAATGTTCTTGGCAAGTGGCAGGTTGCTATCGAGGTTCCGATGGATGGCAGTGTGCACTGTTTCTATGGTCGCTACACACATGTTGAGCCGATGACATACCTCGAGCACACAATGCACTACACGGTTAACCTTGACGAATTCAAAGCACGCGACGAGAACACCGAGTTTCACATCGTGAAAATCGAATTCGAAGATCGTGGCGATAAGTCGTTTGTGCGCTGGGCTCAATATGGCGAGCTGCCAGAAGAGCAGATTGAGATGACTCAAGCCGGCATGAACAACTATCTCGATTCACTCGAGCAATACTTGGCCAACTAGCCGGGCCTGTCTGTGCCCGCTCCTAAGATTGCTTAGTTATGTCTGAACTCGAATTCTTCATCCCCCCAAACGACAGCTCAAAGCTGCTCGAAGGGCTGAACCCGCAGCAGCGCGCGGCGGTCGAGCATCGCGGCCCAGCCCTTCTGATTGTGGCCGGTGCCGGCTCGGGCAAGACCAGAGTGCTAACCCACCGAATCGCCCACCTGCTGGCCAATAAAGAGGCCTGGCCGAGCCAGATTCTCGCCATCACCTTCACCAACAAGGCCGCCGCCGAGATGCGCGAACGTGTGCGTCACCTGCTCGGCGCAAATGCCGAGGGAATGTGGATCAAAACCTTTCACTCAGCCTGCGTTGCGATTCTTCGCCGTGAGAGCGAGCGCCTTGGTCACGACAAAAACTTCACCATCTATGACAGCGGCGACTCGCGCGCAATTCTGAAGCGACTGATCAAAGACTCGGGTGCCGATGTTCACGGGCTGACTCCGGCCGGTGTCGCCGCGGCAATCTCGAACGCAAAAAACGAACTGAATGACGCCGAGAGTTTTGCGCGCAACATCGACACCAGCGACCCTAAGGCTCGCGCGATTGCAGAACTGTTCTCGCAGTATCAGGGTGAGCTGCGCCGCAACAATGCTTTCGACTTCGACGACCTAATCGGCGAAACTGTTTATCTGTTCAGGGCGTTTCCAGATGTTGCCGCCGTTTACCAAAAGAAGTTTCGTCACATTCTGGTTGACGAATATCAAGACACTAATCACGCGCAATACTCGCTCATCCGTGAGTTGACCCGCCCAGTGGCAATCGAGCACGCCAACGTCGATCAGCGCACCGGAATTGTTCTCGAGCCGGCATCGCTTACCGTGGTGGGCGACAGCGACCAGTCGATTTACGCATTTCGCGGCGCTGACATTCGCAACATCAGCGAGTTCGAAAAAGACTTCACCGGAGCTAAGACGATTCTGCTCGAGCAGAATTACCGTTCGACCCAAAACATTCTCAACGCCGCCAACGCAGTCATTGGCAACAACTTCGATCGCCCAAACAAAAACCTCTGGACAGACAGCGGCGACGGCGACAAAATCATTGGCTACACCGGCTACTCGGCCCACGACGAGGCCCAGTTCATCGCTGACGAAATCGGCGATTTGCACCGCGCCGGCACTAACTACCGCGACATTGCTGTGTTCTACCGAACCAACGCCCAGACCCGTGCCCTCGAAGAAATCTTCATTCGCGCCGGCCTGCCATACCGCGTGGTTGGCGGCACCAAGTTCTATGAGCGCCAGGAAATCAAGGATGCCTTCGGCTACCTGGTCTCGATCAGCAACCCCAAAGATGACCTCGCGGTTCGCCGCATCTTGAACGTGCCAAAGCGTGGCATCGGCGACGCCAGTGAAACTGCAATTGCTGCCTTTGCCGAGCGCAACAAAATCTCTGTTCGCGAGTCACTTGCTTACTCGAAAGATCTTGGCTTCGGACCGAAGATTGCCGGTGCAATCGATTCGCTTAACGCAATGCTCGAAGAGTTCGAAGTCAAGATGGCTACCGACACGGTCGATTCAATCTTGCGTGGTGTGCTCGACAAGAGCGGTCTGCTCGAATCGCTCAAGAATTCACGCGACCCGCAAGACGAAGCTCGAGTTGAGAACCTCGAAGAATTGGTTTCGGTTGCAAAGGAATTCCAGCGCAACAACCCAGAGGGTCGCCTGCCAGATTTCTTGAACGAAGTTGCACTCGTTGCTGCCGCCGATGACATCGACGACGAATCTGGAACCGTCTCACTTATGACATTGCACACGGCAAAGGGTCTCGAATACGACGCGGTGTTCTTGACCGGAATCGAAGAGTCGCTCTTGCCACACAAGATGTCATTCATGGTTCCGGGCGGAATCTCAGAAGAGCGAAGACTCTTTTATGTGGGCATCACGCGTGCGAAAAAGAAATTGCACATCTCGCTCGCGATGCAGCGCACAACCTTTGGTGAATCAGAGAGCTCGGTGCCGAGTCGCTTCTTGGCCGAGATTCCCGATGGGCTAATCGACTGGCGCGAGTCTGGCGCAAACCGCGGGCTCGGTTCGAGCGGCTACACCGGTTCGATCGCCCGCTCGGGTGGCTACGAACCGGGCGAGCGCAAGGCAAAACCGCGCACCGAGTGGAAGGGCGCAATCAGCTCGGTTCGCGACAACGGCGATCTCACCCTTGCCGTTGGCGACATGATTGAGCACTCAGACTTTGGCCAAGGCCGCGTTACCGACGTTTCGGGCGAGCCACCAAAGCAGACCGCCGAAGTGACCTTTGCTGGCGGAGCCAAGAAGCGGCTGCTCGTTCGCGTTGCACCAATCACCAAGCTCTAGCCACCACCCAGAACGCGCGGTAAGTGCGGGCAGCGGCACGCGCAGGGCGCATTCGTGGGCGGCTCTGGTCGGTCGTAAGGTCTAAACTTGGTCAGGTTGGCCGCAATTTGAACGGAAAATCAATTGGATTTATATGAGTACCAGGCGCGCGATATGTTTGAGCGCCACGGAGTTCCGGTGCTACAGGGACTCATCGCAGACACCCCAGAAGAAGCAGAAGCGGCAGCCGCCAAGATTGGCGGGCTCACTGTAGTCAAGGCTCAGGTTAAGACCGGTGGGCGCGGCCTAGCAGGCGGTGTGAAAGTTGCCAAGACTCCGGCAGATGCAAAAGAGGCAGCCAAGAAGATTTTGGGTCTCGATATCAAGGGTCACATCGTCAAGCGCGTGATGATCGCCGAGGGCGCGTCAATCGCGAAAGAGTTCTACTTCAGCGTTTTGCTAGACAGATCAAACCGCACCTTCTTGTCGCTCTGCAGCGTTGAGGGTGGAATGGACATCGAGCAGCTAGCCGTCGAACGCCCCGATGCACTTGCCAAGATCGCGGTAGACGCGGTTCGCGGAATCGACAAGGCGAAGGCACTCGAGATTGCAAAGGCCGGCGGCTTCGATGACGAGCTAGCTGAAAAGGTCGCAGACGTATTTGTGACGCTATACGGAGTCTTCGTGAAAGAAGACGCAACCCTGGTTGAGGTCAACCCGCTTGTTCTCACCACCGACGGCAAGATTCTTGCACTCGACGGCAAGGTCTCACTCGACGAGAACGCAGATTTCAGACACGCCGACCGCACCGACATGGAGCGCGATGACCTTGACCCGCTAGAGGCGAAGGCAAAGTCGATGGACCTCAACTATGTGAAGCTCGACGGCCAGGTTGGAATCATCGGCAACGGTGCCGGCCTAGTTATGTCGACTCTCGACGTGGTTGCATACGCCGGCGAAAAGCACGGTGGCGTGCGCCCGGCAAACTTCTTGGATATCGGTGGCGGCGCTTCGGCAGAGGTAATGGCCGCTGGTCTCGACGTGATTCTCGGTGACCCGCAGGTGAAGAGCGTTTTCGTAAACGTCTTCGGTGGCATCACCGCCTGCGACGCGGTAGCCAACGGAATCGTTGGCGCGCTGAACACCCTCGGTGCTTCGGCAACCAAGCCGCTGGTTGTGCGCCTCGATGGCAACAACGTCAATGAGGGTCGCCGCATCCTCGCTGAATATGCGCACCCGCTAGTAACCGTTGTCGAGACCATGGATGAAGCTGCCGACAAAGCGGCCGAGTTGGCAAACAAGTAAGCGAGAGAACAAAACAAAATGGCTATTTTTCTAAACGAAAACTCTCGAATCATCGTGCAGGGCATGACCGGCGCTGAGGGCATGAAGCACACCGCTCGCATGCTCAAGGGCGGTTCAAACATTGTCGGCGGTGTAAACCCGCGCAAGGCAGGCGAGACCGTTGACGTCAACGGAACCTCTTTGCCAGTGTTCGGTACCGTTGCCGAGGCAATGGCTGCAACCGGCGCAAACGTCAGCGTGATCTTTGTTCCACCTGCTTTCGCAAAGGCGGCAATCGTCGAGGCAATCGACGCAGAGATCGGCCTTGCTGTTGCAATCACCGAGGGCATTCCGGTGCACGACTCGGCAGCCGCTTGGGCCTACAACGTTGCCAAGGGTCAAAAGACTCGCCTGATTGGCCCAAACTGCCCAGGCATCATTAGCCCCGGCAAGTCGAACGCGGGAATCACCCCGAGCGACATCACCGGCCCCGGCCCAATCGGTTTGGTTTCGAAGTCAGGAACCCTGACCTACCAAATGATGTTTGAGCTTCGTGACATTGGAATGTCGACCGCGATTGGTATAGGTGGAGACCCGGTTATCGGAACCACTCACATCGACGCGCTCGCGGCTTTCGAAGCGGATCCAGAGACCAAGGCAATCGTTTTGATTGGTGAGATCGGTGGCGACTCTGAAGAGAAAGCAGCCGAATACATCAAGAAGCACGTCACCAAGCCAGTGGTTGCATACGTTGCCGGATTCACTGCTCCAGAAGGCAAGACCATGGGTCACGCCGGTGCGATTGTTTCTGGTTCTGCCGGAACCGCACAGGCAAAGAAGGAAGCATTCGAAGCTGCCGGTGTAAAGGTCGGCAAGACTCCAAGCGAGACCGCCGCGCTTATGCGTGAGGTTTACAAGAGCCTCTAGGCCTTATTTAGGGTTGCTCTTGAATCGCAGATTAGCTTTTTTGCTGGCGGCCGTTGAGTCGCTGGTGATAGTAGCCATCGGGGTGGGCATATTGCTCGCCCCGATGATGCTTATCTGGCTAATTGAAAACGACCCATCAATCGACTGGGCAACGCCTTATAAAACATCGGTCGACATTTGGCTTATGGCCCACGGCACTCGCCT
>CAZDKF010000012.1:0-333 GCA_964505955.1 uncultured Rhodoluna sp.
TGGCGTCGGCAACGAACCGCTTCATCTGATCGAGCGCTTTGTTTCTCGAAGACATCGCATTGTCGATGCTGTCGAGCATCGAGTTGAGCGAACCGTTTAGTCGACCGATTTCGGTGTTCTTGTCGGCTTCAACCAGTCGCTGGCTCGTGTCACCGGCGGCCACCATAGCTGCCGTGCGCTCAACCTCGCGCAAGGGTCGAAGTGCCGAGGTTATTGTGAGCCAAATCGCCAGACCACTGAGAGTTAGCAAAAAGAATCCGAATCCGGTTCCGATTGCCCCGTACTGAGCGATGAGTCTGGCGTTAGTCACGTCGGGTAACGCGATAACAATTG
>CAZDKF010000012.1:343-9106 GCA_964505955.1 uncultured Rhodoluna sp.
TAGTTAGGGGTTTGGCAACGATTCGCCAGCTACCCAGGTCTCGGTAGCCGCTCTTTGAACTGACTTCGATATCGAATGGGCGGCCCTCTGTCGCCATAACTGCCTCGAGGGTGAAAGCGTTCAGATTGGGCACGGCATTCTTTGCATTAGCGGATGAGACGAGCCCGAATAGAAGCGACCCGTTGCTGTCTAGAAATGCGATGTAGTAGTCACTCGGAAGCCTCGGCAGAGTAACTTGCCTCAGGGCCAAGCGCTCTTCGAGAAGCAGCGGCTCTTCGTCGGCCAGGGCCGCCGCTGTGCTGCTTAGAAGTGTGTCGGTATTTTCTTGCAGATAGGTTCTCAGAAGCGAAATCGTGCCAAAACTCGAAAGTGTTAGCAGCAACCCAATCAGTGCGATTGACATCACCGTGAGCTTGACTCTCAGCGAAATGCGATCGTTGAGTGCCGCTAGTTTTTCTTTCACAAGAAAAACTTACTTCTTTGAAATCGGTGCCACATACATGTAGCCAACGCCGCGCTTGGTGCGAATCAATGGCTCAGTGGTGACCGGGTCAAGCTTCTTTCTCAGGTATGACACGTAAGACTCAACGATTCCCATTTCGCCGTTGAAGTCGTAGTTCCAAACGTGATCGATGATCTGCTCTTTCGAGAGAACTCGGTTTGGGTTTGAAATCAAGAAGCGCAGCAACTTGTATTCGGTTGGGCTGAATTCAACAATCTGACCGTTCACAAAAACATCGTGTGCGTCTTCGTTGATTCTGATTTCGCCAACCTCGATGACCGAGCTGTCGGTCTCCTTGGTTTTGGTGCGTCGCAAAATTGCATGGATGCGGGCCACGACTTCGTCTAGCCCGAAAGGCTTCGTGACATAGTCATCTCCACCAACGGTTAACCCGGTGACGCGGTCTGCTTCTTCATCGCGAGCCGAAAGAAAAAGCACCGGAACGTTGATGCCCTTGGCACGAATGGCTTTGGTGACACTAAAGCCATTCATGTCCGGAAGCATGACATCGAGCAAAATAATGTCTGGCGCGGCTTTCTCTGCGGCCAGAACTGCTTCGTTGCCATTGCCGACTGCGGCCACGCTGAATCCGGCAAAGCGGAGTTGGCGGCTGAGCAGATCGCGAATGCTGGGCTCGTCATCGACGACTAGAACCTTGATGTTTTCCATGCTCTAAGTGTCAGCGAATTGCCTGTGAGAAGTCTGGGAGTAATCTGCGTGGCAGATGCAAAAACTCACAGGTCGAAAGCGTCGAGAATTTCGTAGCTGTAGCCCTGCTCGGCCAGAAAACGCTGGCGATTCTGGGCGAAGTCTTGGTCAACCGTGTCACGTGAGATAAGCGTGTAAAAGCTGGCCGTGCGCCCGTCAACCTTGGGTCTGAGCAAGCGCCCGAGTCGCTGGGCTTCTTCTTGGCGGCTTCCGTATGAGCCCGAAATCTGAATCGCCACAGACGCCTCTGGCAGGTCAATCGAGAAGTTGGCGACCTTTGAGACAACAAGGGTGGTTATCGCGCCGGTGCGAAACAACTCAAAGAGTCGCTCGCGCTCATCAACCGGGGTCTCTCCGGTGATCATCGGCATTTCTAATGCATCGGCAATTGTGTGAATCTGATCGAGGTACTGACCGATTATCAAAGTTGGTTCGCCCGCATGCTTTGCCAAAAGCTTCTTGATGACGTCAATCTTCATTGGCGAGGTGGCAGCGATTCGATAGCGGTCCTCTTGGTTCGCCATTGCGTAATTCAATCGTTCTTCTTCTGGCAGATCAATTCGAATCTCAAAACAAGCGGCAGGAGCAATGTATCCCTGCGCTTCAATTTCTTTCCAGGGTGCATCGAATCGCTTTGGGCCAATGAGCGAGAACACGTCGCCCTCTTTGCCATCCTCGCGAACCAAAGTTGCGGTTAGACCTAGTCTTCGTCGCGCTTGCAAGTCGGCAGTCATCTTGAAAATCGGAGCGGGAAGCAGGTGCACCTCGTCGTAAATAATTAGCCCCCAGTCATTTGCATTCAGCAAAGAAAGATGAGCGTATTCACTCTTTCGTTTGGTGGTAAGAATTTGATAGGTGGCGATTGTGATTGGCTTAATCTCTTTGACTGATCCGCTGTACTCGCCAATCTCATCCTCGGTTAGAGTTGTGCGCTTTAGCAGTTCAGCTTTCCACTGTCGCGCGCTCACCGTGTTGGTCACCAAAATCAAAGTGTTGGTCTTTGCAACCGACATGGCAGCCGCGCCGACGATAGTTTTGCCGGCGCCACAGGGCAAAACCACAACGCCAGAACCGCCCTGCCAGAACTTGTCTACGGCTTGGGTTTGATAATCACGGATGTGCCAGGTGTCATGGGTTAGCGCAATCTCGTGCGGTGTTCCGGGGGTGTAGCCGGCGAAGTCTTCGGCTGGCCAGCCCAGTTTTAGCAGCTCTTGTTTGACCTGACCGCGAGCCCAGGTCTGAATCTTGAAGGCGGTCTGGCTGATGCGCCCGTCGAGCAGCTCGGCAATTTTGCGGTGTTTGGTGGCTTCGGCCAGGATTGCTGGCTCTTGGCTGACCAGCTCGAGCTCGCCGGCCGAGTCGCGCTGGATGGTCAAGCGACCGTAGCGATTCATGGTCTCGGTAATGTCTGTGCGAACCGATGTCGGCACCGCAAACTTGGCGTAGCGATCGAGCACGCCGAGCACAAAGTCGCTATCGTGGCCTGCGGCTCTAGCGTTCCAGAGCCCAAGTTTTGTGATGCGGTAGGTGTGAATGTGCTCGGGCGCGCGCTCTAGTTCTGCAAAAACGGCAAGCTCGTGACGAGCCTCTCCGGCCAGCTCATGGTCGACTTCGAGCAGGGCGGTTTTGTCGCTCTGAACGATAAGTGGTCCGCTGGTCATCCTTATAGCCTATTGAATCGAGATGCTAACAACCGAGCTCAGCGGCAAGGTTCGCTCGAGGTCGGCCTTGCGGTCTTTTGCACGCAGCCTGCCGTTTGCAACTCCTACTGGTTCGACCAGGTATTCGACCTGTTCGCCGCTCGAGGTTTTCAGAACAATCACCATCTTGGCCTTGTACTTGATTGCGAGTTGAATCTGTCGCAATAGATCATCGTCATCGGGGTCGCTTGTGCCTTGAGTGTCGGCCTGGCGCATGCGCATGATGTCTTCGACAACACTCTGTCGCTGCTCTGAGACTTTGTTCTTCGATGACAACTTCTGCGGAGACAAAACCTCGCCGTTTTCATCAACTCGAACCGCCACAAAGTTAGCTTCGCGCAGAGCGAAGTAAACCAACTCGGCTTCAAATCGCGAATGCAAACTGCCGGCTTCGTCGAAGTGCAATGCGAAGGGCTTCAATCGCTGATCGTTGTGAATCTCGGCAAGCAAAATCTTGTCTGTCGAAACTATTTGACTGTGTGCGCCAGACTTAATTGCATAAACCTTGAGTCTGGCAAATCTCGACTCGGCTTCTTTCAGAAGGTAGTCAACGGGTTGCGGCAGTTCTTTGCCAGAGAGGCGAAGAAGCAGTGCGCGAATCTCATCGATGGCAAGACCGGTCTCGAGCCCGTGGCTTACCGATAGCGCTGAGAGCCTGTAACTGCTGGCCATTCCGATTTGCTCTGTGTCTGCGAAGCGACGCAGGCTGATTTCAAGTTCGGTTGGCAGCGGGCTTGGTGCAATCAGGGTTAGGTCGGCCTGAATGATTAACCTTTCGGCTGCCGAAGGCAGCCCGGCAATTGCTCGCTCGCTGGCGGCCTGCAGTGAAGTCGAGAGAAGCCCTAGCCAACTGGTTGCCTGCGAGTTGGCAATTAGCCCAATCAAGTTGGCAATCTCGGCAACCTTCTTGATGCGGTTTGTCGCGGTCGAATCGGCGAAGGGGTAGACCTCGGCCAATCGTCGCTCGAAGCTCGCGGCAGGCTGTATCGCTAATAGTTCGCGCGCGGCTTCGTCGCCTAGAAGTGACAGCCAGGTCTCGGCCAGGTGACTCCATCGCTCGCGGTCACTCCAGGAGATCCAGTTTTCGGCTCTTTGCCCAAGTTGCCAGCGCGAACCTTCTATTTCTGCGAGGTTGGCAAACTGTGCGAGCTCAAAAACCTGCTTCGCATATTCGTTTGACTTGCTCAGGTGAGCCGCGAGCCGCTTCACGTCTGGCAGGCCGACACCACGTTTTCCCACCTCGCGAATATATCTCTGCTCAAGTTCAAAAATCAGTTCGGTCAGCGCTTGAATTACATCGAAGATCGCAAGACTTGCATCGCGGTCAATGTCGGCGGCAGACAATTCGCGTCGCTCGCTATCTGAAACCACGACGAGGTTAGAGACTTTTCTGTGCGAGCCAATGGTCGTCATGGCATCGACAGTGCTTGCGAAAATCCTTGGGCCCTGCTCGGTGCGTTCGGCCAACATCAAGTCGAAAATGAAGTCACCGAAATCTGCCTTTTTGTTTTGACTTAAGTTTTCTAGTTGCTCAAACTGACGCACGGTCAGCGAGCTAAGTGCGGGGGCGAGCGACTTTGCGTTGGCCAGCGCATCTGCCATGTCGAAGAAGTCTCGAAGGTGCGAAGAATTGAGCATTCGCAGTTGAATCACTCGCTCAAGCGAAGCGTCGTCTAACCTTCGCAGTGCAGCGGCGATTCGCAGTTGATCGCTCACTGTGGCATCCGACTAACCACGAGGATTTTTGCGAGAGCGCCTGCGCAGGCTTGTGATCAGCAAAGCGATTATGAGCACGAACGCAAATGGCAGACCGACAAGTGGAAGTTGGGTGAGAATCGCCCAAGGTTGACCACCAAAAAGTCTGGTTAGCAGAGCCACAATCATCGCCAGCAGAGAGACGGCTACAACTGAGGCAGCCATGACCGCTAGAACCGACTCGACCCTGTTCTCGTTCTTTTCTGAATTTGGCATCCTTCAAGCCTACCCGCGCATATGCGCCCTAGTCTCGGGGCGGTTCGAAGACTAAAATGGCAAGGTCTTATTGAAAGAGGTTCAAATGCCAACCGGCAAAGTTAAGTTTTACGACGAAGACAAGGGCTTCGGATTCATCGCGTCTGACGAGGGTTCTGAGGTTTTCTTGCACGTGTCAGCGCTGCCTGCCGGCGTAACCTCTGTTCGACCTGGCACCCGAGTAGATTTCAGCATCGTTGATGGCAAGCGCGGAGCGCAAGCCATGTCGCTGCGCATCCTTGAAGCACCGATCAGCTTGGCTCAGCGTTCACGCAAGCCCGCAGACGAAATGTCGATCATCGTCGAAGACCTAATTCGCTTGCTAGACAGCATCGGCGGAGGCCTCAAGCGCGGCAAGCACCCCGAGCCGGCTCAGGGCGCCAAGATCGCATCCCTGCTTCGCAAATTGGCAGACGAACTGGATGCCTAAGCTCAACGAATCTCAGCTTCGCGACCGTGCCCGACTGGCTGCGGTCGAGGCCGCTCCAGAGAATGGAGTCGGCGATTTTCTGACCCAAATCCAAGAAGAAGAGAACGTCTACACATTCCTTTTCGCGGCCAAGATGAAGGGATACGTCGGCTGGAACTGGTCGGTCTCACTTTTTGCGAATGAGGAAGACACAAGCGTTAGCGAAGTTAACCTCATGCCGGGCGAGGACTCTTTGATTGCGCCCAACTGGGTGCCTTGGTCTGAGCGACTGGCGGACTACAAAGCTTTGCAAGTCGAGCTCGAGGCCCAAGCGGCACTCGAGGCCGAAGAAAATGGCACTGCTGACGACTATGAGGATTCGGAAGAAGCAACCGAAACCGAATCAGAACCTGGCGAAGTGGCAGAAGGGGCTGAAGATTTAGCGGCGACTCTCACGGATGTAAGCCCAGACACCGAGCAGAATGCCGACGACACAGGTGGCCGTATACCAAGGTTTTTGAGGCGCCGACTGGGTCGACTGAAATACAAGAAATAGCAGCGACATAGTCCAA
Organism: uncultured Rhodoluna sp.; assembly: GCA_964505955.1. Lineage (GTDB taxonomy): Bacteria > Actinomycetota > Actinomycetes > Actinomycetales > Microbacteriaceae > Rhodoluna. The sequence goes on from CAZDKF010000012.1 coordinate 6,245, forward strand.
ATCGAAACGCCAACCAGAATCGCAGCTTTCGCGTTTACCTTTGTCGGCTCAGGATCGGGCTTTCGCTCAGAATCTTTCACGTAGAAGCGCATGATTCGAAACTATCCGAGTTGCGAGACTACGTAGTCGATTGCGCCGGTGAGTTTCTTGACATCGCTCAAGTCGGTTGCGGTGAAGGTAGCCACGCGCAACTGGTTGCGGCCCAACTTGCGGTAAGGGTCGGTGTCGACAATGCCGTTGGCGCGCAGTGTCTTGGCAACCGCGGCTGCGTCAACGCTCTGGTCAAAGTCGATTGTCACGACAACCTGCGATCTGTGTGCGGGGTTTGACACAAAAGGAGTCGCAAATTCAGAAGCTTCTGCCCACTCGTATAGGTGGTTCGAAGCCGCTTTAGTTCTGGCGTCGGCCCAGGCGAGTCCGCCATTTTCATTCATCCAGTCGATTTGATCTGCAAGCAAAAACAGAGTCGCGATTGCCGGGGTGTTGAGCGTCTGGTTCAGGCGCGAGTTATCGATTGCGGTTTTCACGCTGAGAAACTCTGGAATGTAACGGTCGCTTGCAGCAATTTTCTCTGCGCGCTCGAGAGCAGCGGGAGACATTAGCGATATCCACAGCCCACCGTCAGAGGCAAAGTTTTTCTGCGGTGCGAAATAGTAGACGTCGGTCTCGGTTGCGTCGAAGTCGATGCCACCGGCAGCCGAAGTTGCATCGGTAAACATCAGCGCATCTTTGTCGGCACCGGCAACGCGCAAAACATCGGCAACGACGCCGGTCGAAGTCTCGTTCTGCGGGTAGGCGTAAGAGTCAACGCCGGCCTCTGCGCGAAGTTCGAGGCGCGAGCCAGGGTCACCCTGAATCACGGTTGGCTTTTCAAGCCACGGATTCGTGAGGGCTGTCGCAAACTTTGCGCCGAATTCACCGTGCACGAGGTTTTGCGCTTTGCGCTCGACTAGTGAGAACGCGGCGGCATCCCAGAAAGCTGTCGACCCACCATTGCCCAAGACAATTTCGTAGCCGGCAGGGTTGTGAAAGAGCTCGAGCAAGCCGTCTTGCACTCTCTTCACGAGTTGCTTCACCGGAGCCTGGCGGTGTGAGGTGCCCATGAGTTTGGCGCCCTCTGTGGCAAAAGCCGTGATCTGAGCCGGTCTCAATTTCGATGGGCCGCAGCCGAATCGCCCATCTTCTGGAATGAACTCTGCGGGAATCTTGATGTCGGCCATGGGGCAATTCTAGCCAGCGAGGCCGAAGGCAAGAAATGCGCGTCTACCGACTCGGTTCGTGCCGAATGTCCAAATCATTCCCTAGTCTTTAGCCGAGTCCTGGCGACGCACTTTTTTGTTACCGCTTAAGTTTTTGCGCAGCTGTTTCTTGCTCAGGTTTTGACCGATCTTTCCGGCTAAGAATTTGCCGATAAAAGAGTCTTTGACCAACCAGTGATAGCTGAGAGTCGAAATGCCGAATGTGAAGACTGTAGAAATTACGAATGACCAGAAAAACGGAACCTGCAACTTTGCGAGCCAGTAAAGAGCAGCCAAAGCTATTGGCAGGTGCACAATATAGATCCAATAACTTGCCTCGCTGAAGTAAGCGAAGAATCGGTTTGGCTTATTGGCAAAGCGAACGAAGAGCGCAATAAAACCGGCTGCGAGCAGCCAAGTCGATAGCGTGTACGAGAATTTCCACCAAGCTTGTTCGGTGTTGCCGATAACGAAACTTGAGTATGTCGAAAAACCAGCCACTCCTAATGCCAGGTAGATCCAATAAAACTTACGAAATTTGCTTTCTATAGTCTGCCAAATTGAGTAGCTGAAAAAACCAAGTGAGAAAAAGATTCCGTAAAAAATCAAAAGAGAAATGTTTGGCACCACACTTGAAGTATCTTCAAAGGTTGCAGACTCGAAATTGAAATATGCTGGAAGCATAGAAGTTACGGTTGCAGCCAACAGCAGGATGATTGGGTTCGTAAACCAGCGTCTTGCAATTTTCTTTAGCAATTCGTAGTTTCTGTAACCAAGCACAGTCTTATGAAACAGCCAGTAAAACAAAATCGTCAGAGCACTGAAAATCAGAAGGTAGTAGACGAACCACATGTGGGCAAAACCTGCGTCTATGAGCTTTTGAGGAGTGCTCACATCGAAACTAGCCAGTGTGATCGGAATCACAGACACAGTTGAAGCAACTAACGGCCAAAATAGGCGACGCATGCGCTGTTGCCAGAAACCTCGCAGGCCTCTTTGGTCAATCAGCATTGCGGCAAATAGGCCGGAAACGGCGAAGAACGCTGGCATTCTGAAGTTGTGCACAAACATAGTGACTAGCAGCACCGAATTGTCTAGAAGGCTTCCGCTGGCCGGCTGAAAGCTCGAAACAAACGACCCGGTGTGCACGACGATGCCAAGGAGCATCAGGACGCTTCTAGCGGCATCAAGACTGAATATTCGCCCATTTGGCTTGGTCACAAAGATTCCCTTTTTTAGCGGTCAATTGCCAGATTCGTCTAGAAATCAGACCGTTTAGGGGTCTCTAAGGCTTTCCGAAGGCTTTTGTAAGGATGGTGAGAGCCTCTGATTCTGCCCCTTCGGGTCGAGAGGAGCGCATCTTTGGGTAAACTTGGGAGAAGTGGATGCCCCGACTATTAATCCGATCGGAGAAATCTAGTGGCCCAAGAAGGCAACGGCAGACACCGCGCAGATGTAGAAGTGAAAGTTCTAGAAACTTTCGAGCTGCGCAGTCGTCGATCGATACGCGAAGCCGAGAAGGCTCGACTTTCGCGCGCCGAAAGAAAGGCAGCGAAAAAAGCTGCCAAGCAAGATGCTCTCTACTTCGCTACCACTCAAAATTCTTTGTCAGTCGCCGCCAATG
>CAZDKF010000012.1:9116-11892 GCA_964505955.1 uncultured Rhodoluna sp.
CTTCTTCAACCGTTGCCACCAACATAATTCGCGCCCCAAGAAAAGTGAGATTCTTCTCGCGTCGCCCAGTTAAAAACGTTCTCACCATGGCTGTTAGCACTGGTCTCTTTGCAACCTTCTCGCTACCCGCATATGCTTTCAACCCGGATGTCGCCGCGATGGCGCGATTCACCACCACGAGCGCTCAAGAACTCGCCAATGCCGAAAGCACACAGAACCTAACCGTGGCCGCGGTGAACACTGTCAAGTTTGTTCGCGGAACTTATGAAGATGCGAAAGCTTCAGAGATCGAGCGAGAAGCCAGACTCACGAACTACAGAACTTACACCGGCCCAACCGCCGCCGACTTTCTCGCTAACCCGAAGTACTCGGGTCTAGATGGGGCAACTATTCTTGCGGTCGCCGCAAAGTATGTTGGCACACCTTATGTTTTCGGTGGCGAAACCCCGGCCGGCTTCGACTGCTCTGGTTATGTGGCCTTCGTCTTCGCCCAGTTTGGAATCGCTCTGCCACACACCGTTATCGGTCAGAACCGTCTCGGCATGCTAGTGAGCCGCGAGAACGCTCAGCCTGGCGACCTGGTTGTCTTCAACGATCTGAGCCACAACGGAATCTATGCGGGAAACGGCAACTTCTATCACGCACCTCGTCGCGGTGACTTCGTCAAGTTGGCCCCGATTTACACTCCGAACGTGCACTTCGTGCGCATCGTGGACACCAGCAACAACTAGGCCAACACGCCAAGTTACGCTCACCACCTCTTTGGCCCGTGAGGTCTAATCTCGGAATAAGCATTTGATGGATTGATAGGAGAAGGCCATGCAGCTGACCAGTTTGCCCGCCAAGCAAGCCGTTCAGTGTTGTTGCTGCCTTCAACAACTTCAACCCGCAAGAATTTAACGCGTCGTCATTTATGACGGCGCGTTTTTTATTGCCCAAAGCAAATGCCGCGAAAACTCACAAGCCGTGTGGGTGAATTCGAAAGGAAGAAATGCGAACCCTAGTTTTAAACGCGGGCTATGAACCGCTAGGTGTTGTCTCTTTTCGCCGCGCCATCATGCTGGTGCTGAATCAGAAGGCCACCATCCTTGAACAGAATGAGGAGCTCAAGGTGCGCAGTGCCACCGGCGAGTATGAGTTGCCGTCGGTGATTCTGCTCGCACGCTACGTGCGCGTTCCGGGCAGCAGAAACATTCCGGTTTCTCGCCGGGGAGTGCTGCGTCGCGACTCGAATCGTTGTGCCTATTGCTCAAAGTCAGCCACCACAATCGATCACGTGCAACCTAAGTCGCGCGGTGGAACAGACAGTTGGGAAAACCTGGTTGCCTGCTGCCTTCGCTGCAACAACAAAAAGGGTGACAGAACTCTCGCCGAGATTGGTTGGTCGCTTTCGTTTTCGCCGCGCATGCCGCATGGCACATCTTGGATTGTTCGAGGTGCTGACAACGCCGAACCTGAGTGGCAAAACTATTTGCAGATTGCTGCCTAAGCGTTCGAAGGCAACTCTTCGGTTTCGACAGCTTTGCTGACGAGAAGAATCGAAAGCATCAAAAGTAGCGGAAGACCGAAGGCCCAGTAGAGGCCAACGAACTGCGAGATAATTCCGATTGCCGGGCCAATAACTAAGTTGGCGATATAGACGGTGTTCCAGAGCATGCTCATTCGTGCCGAGGTCATGCGTGGGTCGTCTCCCATGGCCGCAACACACATCGCTAGGCCAATGGCGTTGCCGATGCTCCAAACCACGGCTGCTAGATATTCGAGACCGATTATCGGCGAGAGCATAAACAGGCCGATGCCGGCGGCGGCAATGACCGCCGAATAGTTCACCACGCGGCGACGCCCAAGCGCATCGGCAATGCGGTTGCCAAACATGCGGGTGAGTGTCGCGCCGACCGCAAACACCGTGTAGCAGAACACAGCCGCCGATTGTGACCAGCCCTCTTCAACCAGGGCAACTGGCAGCCAAATCGAGGCCGTTCCCTCAGAGAAGATAATCGCGAAGGCAATGAAGACGATCATCAAACTTCTGCGCTGACGCCAAGCGGTGAGCTGGGTCACCTTGGGTTCGTGTGGCAACTCAATGTGCGCGAGTTCAATCGAACCCGTGTCGAGACTAGAGGTTTTGCGCAACTTGGTTTCGTAGCCGTTCATGCGCGGAATCAAAATCGAAGACGCGAGCGAGACAACAATCAGCACGATTCCAACCGAGGCAAAGTGAACCGCAATCGAGATATTTTGCGCGAGCAAAAGTGAGGCGAAACCAGAACCCCCGAGAAGTCCAAAACTGAAGCCAGCGTGAAGCGACGGAACGCGGTTGCGACCCGACACTCGGTTTATTTCTGTGGCCTCGAGATTGTTGTCGAAGTCGGCGGTGCCAATCGGCAGTCCAACAAGTGCGGTGAGCGCGAAAGCTAGCAGGGCGTTTTGGTCATAGACCGTGACACCTAGTGCCACCAATCCGAGGCAGAACAAAAAGTAGGTGACATAAGAGGTGTTTCTCGAACCGAATCTCGCAACGATTCGCCCGGCGATCATCACACCGGCAATTGAGCCGGCCGCGAACACCATGGCATAGATGCCCATTTGCGTGTTGTCGAGGCTGAGCAGGTCTTTTATGGCCGGGTTCTGACTGGCCCAACTCGCATAAACAAAGCCACGGATGAAGAACAGCGCGAAGATGCCCGTGAACCAACGGCGTGACGAGTCAGAGATATTTTTCGAGAATCCTACAGCGGCAGCTATTATAACCATCAATACTGGTTCTATAATCGTA
>CAZDKF010000013.1:0-10129 GCA_964505955.1 uncultured Rhodoluna sp.
TCGCGGCATCAAGGTAATTGACGCTCGCGGCATCGAGGCCGTAGTTGCCGAGCTAAAAGCTCGTGGCGAGAAGATCTAAGGAGATCTAGCAAATGGCTAAGAAAGACAAGGACATCCGTCCAATCATCAAGCTTCGTTCGACAGCAGGCACTGGTTACACCTACGTAACCAAGAAGAACCGTCGCAACGACCCAGACCGCATCGTGTTGAAGAAGTACGACCCAGTTGTACGTCAGCACGTCGAATTCCGCGAGGAGCGCTAGAAATGGCCAAGAAAAGCAAGATCGTAAAAAACGAGAAGCGCAAGGTAATTGTTGAGCGCTACGCAGAGAAGCGTCTCGCACTCAAGAAGGCTTTGGTTGACCCAACCTCAACCGACGAGCAGCGCGAAGAAGCACGCCTCGGACTACAGAAGCTTCCACGCAACGCATCACCAGTTCGCGTTCGCGGACGTGATGCAATCGACGGTCGCCCACGTGGCTTCCTAGCTAAGTTCGGTGTCTCACGTGTTCGCTTCCGCGACATGGCGCACAAGGGCGAGCTGCCTGGCATCACCAAGAGCTCTTGGTAGCGCAGAGCGCGGCGAATAGTTAGTTCGACGCGGTGCGCGCACCCACCACTGGTGACGTGAAACTTGACGGAACCCGGCCAATGGTCGGGTTCTTTCTTTTAAAGGCCCAAGTAAATAAAGGGCTTCAGCGGGGGTCAAATCGGCGTGTTTTCGTCATTTTCGGCCATTTTTCGGGCAAAACGCCCTGAAATCCGCATGGCAACACGCCGACAGGCTAGCATTGGCCTAGAACTACACGGATGTAGTTTGTTTTTGACTAAACGTCAATAACACATAGAAGTCCAGGAGGACACAATGTCAGCACTAAACAAGGGCGATCTCGTAGCAGCAATCGCTGAGCAGACCGGCGAGTCACAGGCTGCAGTCAACCGTGTAGTTGACGCATTCTTCGACACCATCGCAAAGACCGTTGCCAAGGGTAACAAGGTCACCATTCCAGGCTGGTTGTCAGTAGAGAAGGGTTTCCGCAATGCTCGTCAGGGCCGCAACCCACAGACTGGCGCAACCATCCAGATCGCAGCTTCAAACACTGTAAAGGTTTCAGCAGGATCGAAGCTAAAGGCAGCTGTTAAGTAGTAATTGTTTCAAGAAAAGGCGTCGACTTCGGTCGGCGCCTTTTTGCTTAACTTAGGCTTAGTGCGTGAATGATAAACAAGCGACGCTTAGCAAGCTTGTTCTGCTTTCACTCGTTTTTATCGTCGCCCTTGTAGGCGCAACTTCTCTCGCGCTTGTTATTGGCGGCGGCGCAAAACCTTTTGTTCTTCTCGACCCCGGTGATTTTGTTCGCTGGGGTTTGCCTATTTCAAGAGCATTCATGAACGTGGCGATGGCCACAGCAATTGGTGCGCTTGTGATTGCCGCCTTTGTGTTCGCTGAGGCAAGCAAGCAATTGCGAACCGCAATGAACATCGCAGCAGGGGCAAGCGTTATCTGGGTAATCAGCGGATTGCTGTCGCTGAACTTCACTTACCTAAACCTGACCGGCACGGCCTTCGCGGTTGAACAAAACCAAGGCGCGGGATTCGGGCAGTTCGTAACAGAAATTGAGCTTGGCCAATATCTAGCGCTCAACCTTGTTGGTGGCGTGGTTGTCTCGATTCTCGCAATTGCCTCTCAGCGCCTGACTGCCGCCGCCCTCACTGCAGCAGTTGCGATGCTGTCGCTAGTGCCTCTGGCGCTCACAGGGCACGCCTCAGGCACTGCAAACCACGGCATGGCGGTCAACTCACTTGGGCTGCACCTGGTTGGCATCTCGATTTGGGTTGGTGGCCTCATTGCTCTTGGCTTCGTTCGAAATCGCGCTGGCGTTTCTCAGATCCAGGTGGCCAGGTTCTCGGCACTGGCACTTTTTAGCTTTGCCCTGGTTTTCGTGTCTGGTCTGATCAACGCGCAATTGCGCATCGGTTCGTTAGAGAACTGGATGTCGGGCTACGGCATCCTTGTGCTTTTGAAGCTGGCAACAATCGCGACACTTGGAGTCATTGGGGCGTTCTACCGCCGCAAACTAGTGGCTTCAATCACGGCAAAGCCCAAGGCGTTCTGGAGAATCGTCGCGCTAGAGCTGGCAATCATGGGCATTGCCATGGGTCTGGCCGCCGGACTAAGTCGCACGGCTCCGCCGGTGAACCCCACCGAGCTGGTTGGCATCACGCCCGCCGAGTTGCTGACGGGCCAAAAGCTGCCGCCCGAACTGACGCTTGTGACCTTCTTCACCCAGCTAAAGCCAGACCTCATCTGGCTGCTGGTTTCGGTCTCTGCAATCGCCGCCTATTTGCTCGGCGTTAGACGTCTCAGAATGCGCGGTGACAAGTGGCCTCCGGGTCGAACCGTGTCGTGGGTGACGGGAATGCTTCTGCTTGCCTTCATCACGAGCGGATCTCTCAATGCCTACCAGGAATACCTTTTCAGCGTTCACATGGTTGCACACATGCTGCTAACCATGGCCGTGCCAATTTTCTTGGTGCCCGGTGCTCCGATCACCCTGCTTTCTCGTGCGGTCGAAAAACGCAATGACGAATCGAGGGGTGTTCGCGAATGGGCGCTCTGGGCTGTGCACACAAAGTACGCGCAGGTCATTTCGCATCCGATTGTCGCGGCGGTTCTTTTCGCCGGATCTCTGGTGGCTTTTTACTTCACACCGATTTTCGGTTGGTCAACGCGCGAGCACGTCGGTCACGAGTGGATGGTAATGCACTTCTTGATCACCGGCTACCTCTTTGTGCAGTCAATAATCGGTGTCGACCCTGGGCCGCACAAGATTCAGTTTCCGATGCGAATAATGCTTCTTATCGGCACGCTCGCGTTTCACGCGTTCTTCGGAATGGCCTTGATGGCCGGCGACGGCTTGCTGCTTCCCGAGTGGTTTGGCGCGATGGGTCGCACCTGGGGTCCAACTCCGCTTGAAGATCAAAAAATAGGTGGAGCAATAGCGTGGGGAATCGGTGAATTGCCGACCGCAGCGCTTACGATTATCGTCTCGGTTCAGTGGTTCAGATCAGATGCTCGCGAAGCTCGTCGTTTAGATCGCGCAGCAGACCGTGGGGGCAACAAAGATCTAGAGAACTACAACGCCATGCTTTCAAAACTCGCCGACCGAGACCAGGGGTCTAATTAGTGATACAGGTTCAACTTTCTGACGAACAGCAGCGCTTGTTTGAGTACATCGAATCAACCGAGGCTCACGTCTTCGTCACCGGTCGAGCGGGCACTGGCAAGTCAACACTGCTTAACTATCTGGTTGAGAACACCGACAAGTCGGTTGCCGTTGTGGCACCAACCGGCATTGCGGCACTGAACGTCAATGGTCGAACCATCAACTCGCTCTTCGGCTTTCACTTCGACCTGCTGCACGATGTCGATTTTGGCAAGCAGATGCGCCGCTACACGCGCGAGATCCTTGCCGCCATCGACCTCTTGGTTATCGACGAGGTTTCGATGGTGAATGCAGACACCATGGATGCCATCAGCCGCGCGATGGGTGTTGCTCGAGGCAAGCGCAAGGTGCCCTTTGGTGGCGCTCAAGTTGTGATGTTTGGTGACCCATACCAGTTGGCCCCGGTGCCGCCGCGAAAGCCGCACGAGATCGCCTACATGGGCGAAAACTACCAAAGCCTCTGGTTCTTCGACGCCCACGTTTGGCGCGATGCGGGGCTTGAGCGATACGAACTGATCGAGATTTTTAGGCAGAAGGATGGCCGTTTCAAAGACATATTGAACGCCATTCGTGACGGTTCGGTTACCCAAGAGATGCTTGACGAACTGAATCAGCAGGCGGTGAAGGCCATCCCGCACAACGATGTTCTGCGCCTTGCCACAATCAATGCCATGGTCGACAGTGTCAACCGCAATCGCCTTGCAGAACTGCCGGCTAAGTCGCGCATGTTCAAGGCCCAGGCCAGTGGCGACCTGAAGGCCTTCGAGAACACCAAACCAGCCGAGGAGCAGCTTGAGCTCAAAGAAGGCGCGCAGGTTATGTTCATCAAGAACGACGACTCGAGCCCGTTCAAAGACTCAGACGGTTCGTCAATCAGACGCTGGGTCAACGGAACCATCGGCCAGGTGGTTGAGTTCAAGAGCGAGAGCCACATAATTGTCGAAGCCGATGGAGTTCGGCACGACGTTGGTCGCGCCACCTGGGAACAGGTGAAGTACGAACTCGAAGAGTATTTCGACGAAGACACCAACAAGGTCAAAGAGAAGATTGTCTCTGTGCCTATCGCTGAATACAGGCAGTTTCCTTTGCGCTTGGCTTGGGCTGTCACAATTCACAAGTCACAGGGTCAAACTTTCGATGAGGTCATGATTGATCTCGGCAGCGGCGCTTTCGCAACCGGTCAAACCTACGTTGGCCTAAGCCGCGTTAGAACTATGGAAGGTCTTTATCTAACTCGCCCGATTCGTCTGGCAGACATAAAGGTAGACCCGCGAGTGTTGGCTTTTATGAACGGTCACCACAACACCGAAACACCGGGAATCGATAACGTCGACTACGGCGACTTCTTGCCGGATGACGACGTGCCGGTTTTCTAGCTCGTCTTTACCTTGAGTGATTTGAAACGATCGATGAATTTGATTTCTGATCCGTCAGCGGCTTGAGCGCTCGACCATTCTATTTCTGGCTCACCGTCAAATTTCCAGTTCGGCCAATCATTTAGCAGAACGCGCAAGAATGCGCCGGCCTCATGCTCGGTGATGTTCATTCCCATGCACGAGTGGCGACCGAAACCAAATGCGAGGTGTGGCTTGCGCTCTCGATGCATGTCGAATCGATCGGCATCTGGCCAAATCGATTTGTCATGATTTGCAGAAACGAAACTCAGCAGAACATACTTGCTCGCATCTCTATCGGCATCGTTTGCTGTTTTGTCTGCCTCGAGAACACGCTCCATCTTTGGAAGCGGCGACAAAAAGCGAACCATCTCGGCGATTGTTCGGTTGAACCAATCTTGATTCGCCTTCAGAAACTCACGATCTTCTTCGTTGCCAACGAGGTGCCAAGTGAGCCCGGTTAGCAGCTTGATCACCGTGTCACGACCACCAGCCAGCAAAACGTTTGCGATGCCCTGCATCTCATCGCGAGTGATTGGGCCGCCATCGACCTGCAGTTGCGAGACAACATCCCAGACATCTTGCTTGTTAGGGTCTGTGACCAGATTCGCCTGGGCGGCATCGAAAACCCTGTCTAGATAGGCCTGCAGCGTCTTGCCGTCGCGAACGTGCTCGCTTGCCCCTGAGCTGTGAGAATCGGCAGTCCAGACGTCAGGACCCCACGAAAGCCACTCCGCGTAATCTTGTGGGCGGTCATAGATAATCGTGAGACAACCGATTACAAACGGCAGTGAGATATCGTTGGCAATTTCACCCGAGCCGCGGGCGTTTAATTCTGCAATCAATTTCTTGGCAAGAGCTTCAAACTGAGGCACCTTGGGTTCAATTGCTGCGCTGAGAAAAAGTGGCTGAACCGCCGACCGAAAACTTGTGTGTCGCGGTGGGTCGGCTTCTAGCGGCAACTGCCGATAACTGCGAACATCGCGATCTCCGAGCAGATCACTCGAGTAGGTCTCGAAGTCTTTGGCTGCGTTTCGAACGGCATCGTAGCCGCGGATTTCTTTTCTATCCATAGTTTTCTACTGAGGTAATCCGACCCACTCGCGATCGGTCAAATTGCTCTTCGGTTCGTTTGGGTTCAGCCACCAGTTAATCGGATGCTCAACGCGACCCGCCCACCATGTTTCGCTGTGACCTGTGTTTGGGTAAATTGCGCCGATGAATTGCTCGTCTGTTGTGTAGCCCTTGGCGCGCATTAGCGCAACAAACTCTTCGTGCAGTGGTGGATAAAGGGCATCGAGCTCAATCGTGCCGCAATCGGTCCAGATTCTGTTTTTACCCGGTGCCGGCAACATCTCGGCAATACCTTCAACGGCAAGCTGCATTCCAAATGGCCAGTGCGTTGAGTAGGCAAGTGCGGTTCCATAAACATCGGGATATTTCGAAAGACCGTAAAGTGAGGCCAACCCGCCCATGCTCGAGCCGGCAATCGCGGTTCTGCTCGCATCGAGTTTCAGCGAGTGACGCTTGGCGAGAAACGGCAGAATCTCTTCAACAATTAGCGCGTGGTATGCGTCGCTCATCATCACTCGACTCGTCGGCTGCATGGCCTCAGGCAACATGTCGAGAATCTCTGGGTGCTTATCGACCAGCTGCTGTGGCCCGAGCTCATTTATTCGCGTGCTGTCGTCGATCTGCCAAACTCCGATAATCAGTGGCGTTCTTTCGCCACGGATGCGCCTGTAGCCGCGCGAGTCTGGCTTTAGCGCGTCTAGAAGTCCCCAGGTTGCCCCGAAAGTTGAGTGCTCTTGCATAAAGAGGTTCTTGCCGTCGTGCATCACTAAAACTGGGGTCTCTGGGTTCAGATCTGCCGGAACCCAGACATCCACGCGGTGTTTGTGAATGGTGTGGGTTTCAATGCGGCCGCCTGCTAGCTCGTTCTTGTGCATTTTCAAGGCCCTCATGGCCAGAAACAGCGGAAACGTGAAGGCAACGGCGGTGACCGCAGAAAGGGCTATGTAGAGCCAGCGATTCTTCATCTTGAGGCGCTTGCCTTCAATCAGCACGAACGGCGCAACCGCGAAGGCCACAATGAACAGGTCAAAGGCCAAAACCAGATCGGCATTGGTCGTGAACCAAGCTGTCAGCAGGTTTTCTTGACCAAGGATGGCGGCGGTGTTGAAGTACCAGGCCGTAGTCAGGCCCAGACCTGAGAGAATGAAATAAAAGACGGCTATCGCTCGTTGATTCTTCATAAGGGAATCTTTGCACGCTCAGGAATGGAATTTGTAATGAAACGTTGGGCCGAGATTGTCGTGCGCCGCAAACACACCGCTCTCTATGGCTTCATTGCCGTTGTATTGCTCAGCTCAATTCTAGGTTTCCAAAGCTTTGGCCTTCTAAAGGCCGGCGGCTATGACAACCCAAACAGCGACTCGACTCGCGTCACCGAGTTGCTCGACAAAAAGTTTGACACTCAAACTCCAGAGGTCGTGCTAATCGCTGACATGCCAACCTTGGTTGACACAACTGACAGCATCACTATCGCGCGAGATCTGCGCGCAGATTTACTCGAAGTCGCGGGCGTTGACAAGGTCACCAGTTACTACACGCTTGGCAATCCTCCTTCTCTTCGAAGCACAGACGGCAAAGCCGCTTACTTCTTTGTGAAGATCAAGGATGACGTGGTTCAGTCAGACGTCGGTAAGCAGATTTCAGACAAGTTCACCGGTGACTACAACGGAGCAAAGATCTATGTCGCAGGTTTCGCTGCAATCAGCGCAGAAATCAACTCGACCATTAGCGAGGATTTAACTCGCGCTGAGTTGATTGCGGTTCCGCTAATTCTCTTGCTCTTGATTTTTGTTTTCGGTTCGCTTATCGCTGCGGGTCTCCCGATTCTCATCGGCGGATTGGCAATTGTCGGCAGCTTCTTCTTCGTCTGGGTCTCTGCGCAATTCACAGACACCTCGGTGTTCGCATTGAATTTGATCACTGGTCTTGGCCTTGGTCTCGGAATCGACTACTCACTACTAATGGTTAATCGATTCAGAGAAGAGCGAGCCAAGAACAAGAGCGTAAACGATGCGGTAATCGCGACAATGGTTACCGCCGGCAGAACCGTTTTGTTCAGCGGAATCACGGTTGCAATCGTGCTTTCTGCCCTGGCATTCTTTCCGCAGTACTTCTTGAAGTCGTTTGCTCTAGGCGGTGTGGTTGTCGTCTTCTTGTCTATTGCTGGCGCACTTATTGCTCTGCCGGCTTTGCTGGCGATACTCGGTGACCGGGTGAACAAGCTCAAACTTGGCCGAGCCCGACGCCAACCAAGCGACGACGGGCTTTGGGGTTCAACCGCTCGCTTCGTGATGAAGCGCCCTATCGCCATAGCGCTGGTGGCCCTCATTGGCTTGGGTGGCCTCATGTCTCTCTCGAGCAACATTCAGTTTGGGCAAATCGACGATCGAGTTCTGCCGCAGCAAAGCCGGGCCGTTGAGGCAAACAACGTTATTCGGGAGCGCTTCAGCGGCCGCGAAGCCAGCCCGGTTGAGATTCTCGTCAAGGGTGCTTCTAGCGGTGACGTATTGGTTTACGTCGTGAAACTCTCTCAGCAGCCAAACATCATCCGTGTTCAGAGCTCTGCCGGAATCGCACAAGACGGAATCATCGACCAAGGCTATGCGCCGATGTTCTCGAGTTACGAGCAGAACGGCTATCAACGCATTCAAGTTATTCATGATGTCGAACCGCGATCGCTTGACGGCCAGAAACTCACCGAAAGTCTGCGCTCGGTAAAACTCGACAGTCACAAAGTTTTGATTGGTGGAACAGCAGCAATCTATTCTGATTCGCAACAGGGAATCGTTGATCAGCTTGGTGTTGTCGTCGCTTGGATAATTGTCTTCACTCTGGTTCTGATGTTCTTGTTCACCGGTTCGGTAATTCTGCCAATAAAAGCGGTCTTACTGAACATAATTTCGCTTGGTGCTACCTACGGCTTCATCACCTGGGTGTTTATCGATGGCAACCTAAATTGGTTGCTCGGCGATTTCTTTGTCACCGGCACGGTTGATACGTCGTCGATTGTTTTGATTGCGGTGGTTGTCTTCGGATTGTCGATGGACTACGAATTGTTCTTGCTCAGTCGAATCAAAGAGCAACACGAAGCTGGCATGTCGACGGTTGATTCAGTAGCAATCGGTTTGCAGAGATCCGGACGAATCATCACCGCCGCCGCACTCGTTCTTGCTTTCTCATTTATCGCCTTCGCGACTTCGAGCGTGACAATTATGAAGATGCTCGGAATCGGTATTGCGTTCGCGATTCTGCTCGACGCTACAATCATCCGTGCGCTTCTGGTGCCGGCTCTGATGAGGCTCTTCGGTGAGTTCAACTGGTGGGCGCCAAAGTGGATGAAGGCGATTTACCGCAAGCTCGGTCTAGACCACTAGATCCAGCCGAAGCGCTCGCGCACCACGTGCACCTGGCTCAGGTGTTTGTCGCTAAGCGAGTCACGCCCAACCCGAACCACTAGGTCGAGTAGGTGCTTGCCGGCTGCCTCAACGGGCTGCTGCAGAATGCTCTCAATGTCAGCGCCCAACTCTGGATACTGCTGTTCAAAGCGCCTAAATCTGTCGAGGTTGTCTTCTTTTGGCTCTGTGCCGGCAATTGGCTTGACCCAGAAACGTATGAACCCGAGAGCTCTGTTCAGGCAGTAACTGCGAATGAATTGGCCGGCAATCAGCACCTCTCCGCGGCGAGCCCTGCCGATGCCAATAAGCATCTGTCCCAAGAAGACCTCAAATTCGGTGTCGAAGTCGTAGGGCTTAGGCTTACTTTTTTGCGCGATGGCGACCATGCGCTCGGTTATGTTGCTGCGATCAAGGGTCACGTTATAGGCGTTCGCACCCGCCTGCTCTAGTTCGGCATCGTCGAAAACCGCGAATTCGAGCACCTGGCCGTTGGAATAGACCACCTTGAGCCCATGATCTGTCTCACGAGGTCGCATCACGATATCGTCAAAGTCGGGCAGCCAGCTCAGGTCTTGGCGTAGGCTCTCGGCAGCGCCGTTGGCTGTCACGACATAGAAGTCGTGGTCGCTCCACTCATCAACGCGAGCTAGGTCGGCGGTTGAGCCGACCAAAACCAGGCCAATCACCTCTGGGCGGTTTGCGAGTGAATCGCGAAGCCGATTTGAAAAGTCAACGAATTCTTCTAGCAACTTGGATGAGTTCATGCGACTAAATCTAAGCGGTAATCTTGACGCATGCTTATGTCAGACCGCGATATTCGCGCATCAATTGAAGCCGGCCACATCGGACTAGAACCTTTGGCGATGGACCTGCTCCAGCCTTCATCATTCGATGTGCGTCTCGACCGCTTCTTCCGCCTTTTCGACAACCACAAGTACGCATACATCGACCCGCGCGAAGAGATGTCTGAGCTCACTCGCTTTGTCGAGGTCGCTGCAGATGAGGCACTCATTCTTCACCCTGGAGAATTCGTACTCGGAAG
>CAZDKF010000013.1:10139-11883 GCA_964505955.1 uncultured Rhodoluna sp.
ATACGAATTCGTGACCCTGCCAGACAACATCGCAGCTCGCCTCGAAGGCAAGAGCTCACTCGGTCGTCTTGGACTTTTGACTCACTCAACCGCAGGATTCGTGGACCCAGGTTTCAAGGGTCACGTAACTCTAGAACTTGCCAACGTATCTAATCTTCCGATCAAACTATGGCCTGGCATGAAGGTTGGACAGCTCTGCTTCTTCCAGCTCAGCTCTGCAGCAGAGACTCCATACGGAAGCGCAAAGTA
Organism: uncultured Rhodoluna sp.; assembly: GCA_964505955.1. Classification (GTDB taxonomy): domain Bacteria; phylum Actinomycetota; class Actinomycetes; order Actinomycetales; family Microbacteriaceae; genus Rhodoluna. Next base: position 10,389 of record CAZDKF010000013.1, read on the forward strand.
CTTGAACCGCTACCAGGGTCAGCGCGGACCAACAGCTTCGCGCTCATTCATGAACTTCCACATCACCGATGTAGGCAACGAACCACTAGAGCAGTAACGCTTCAGTTCTACAACTTGTAGAGTATACTTTTACAAGTTGTAGAACAAAGGAGAGTTCGTTGAACAAGAAACTAGTTATTGCTGCCACTTCGGCATGCCTAATGGTTATCCCGGCACTGCCCTCAGCAGCTCACGTCTCGGTAATCCCAGGTGTTACAGCGACCGGCAGCTCAACGGCGGCAATCACAGCTGGCCAGAGTGGATACCTAAATTTCCGGGTGGGTCACGGATGCACCCTTGAAAAAGAAATCTTCGACCCACGAACCGGTAAGAGTTTGGTGGGCAACAAATATCCAACCAGCGCATTTAGCGTGGAGATCCCCGTCGTCGCGCAGGGGACGGGCTCGACCATCCCTAAGCCAATCTGGGTCCCTGGCTGGACATCCACAGTCTCAAAGGATTCCGCCTCTGGTAACTACGTGGTCAAGTGGACAGCGAACAGCGCGGCTTTCTATCTACCGGACGGTCCTGTCGGTAACGCAGGAGGCAACATGTACTTCGACTTTGGCATAGGTATTAAGTGGTCTGCGGACGCCGCAGGTAAGACTGTCTTCTTCAAATCAGTACAAACCTGTCCTGTAGCGATTCCTGGGGTAAAGGCGACCAAGACAAAGAAAGCAATCAATCCACGGTTAGTAAACATTTTCAACAGCTGGGATGTAACCGATGGAAGTGGTGCGGATAAAGTCGCCGATGAAACAGAGCACAACACTGCACCGAGCGTCAAAGTCCTTGCTCAATAAAGTATTCGCTGCGCTAGCGGCACTATCAATTGCGATGGTGCCGCTGCCGGCCAATGCGCATGCGCAGCTTGTGTTGAGCAACCCGAAGGTGAGCGCAACCCTATACAAATCACCAACTGCGATAACACTTACTTTTGACGATGATCTGATTGTGCTAGAAGGTTCGAACATCATCCAAGTGATAGACCCTAAGTCCAAGCAGATACAGTTGGGAAAATCTGTAGCCCAAGGGGCAACTCTCCAGGTTAAGTTGAAGAATTCAACTTTGCTAGGTCGATACAAGGTGCTATGGCGCGCTCTCTCATCCGACGGGCATCCCGTGTCAGGTACCTACTATTACTACTTGGCTAAACGAAAGTAATTACACGAAGCGACTTCGTGCTTCAGCAACAATCTTGAATCCGACCCTTCGGCTCGCGGAGGCATCTGCGGCGAGCTCACATAGGCGATCGATCTCCGAACTCAACACACGCGAGGCAAGCATCACACCGCCAAGCTGACGAATTAGCCGCACGACCGACTTAATTGCATTGTGCCAACGAACCGCATGCGCTCGCTCATGCCAAAGTGTGGCCTCCAATTCCTCGGCACTAAGTAGGCGAACCGCGAGATCACTCACATAAATGGTGGCCGTTCGACCGACACCACGCGTG
>CAZDKF010000014.1:0-601 GCA_964505955.1 uncultured Rhodoluna sp.
TTCCCTCATACACGCCGCCCTGTGAGCGCTTAAGCTCTTGCATCAGAAGCTGAACCGGTCGTTGATAACCCTCGAAAGACACTTCAAGACGCTCAAGTGTCTCGGATTCGTACCGAAGTCTCTGAATCTCGGAAATCGTTTCGCCGAGCGATGCGTCGATTGTATCCGTCTTCTCGTGCAGCTTTTGTACACTTTCCTTTGCGACCGCCGCTTCGGATTCAGATCGTGAGATAACCTCATTTTGTGCATCTGCTTCAAGACACAATTGGTCAACAGACTCGGCAGTTTTAGCCAGATCATCGTCCAATACATGCAAATCTTGTCTCACGTGGTCTCGGCGGCTGGCGAGCGCCTGTTTCTCAAGGGCGGTTGCGCAGCGCTGCACGAAGGGGGCGAGATGGTCCCGACTGAGGGCGGCTGGGTAGAACATGGCCATGGCCACGCGCCCGTCAGGCGAGCGCTGGCCGCGGAGCGTGGCGACCGTCTCCTCGATCAATCGGGCACGCGCCATGACTTCCGCCTCTGTGATTGGCTGGCTGGCGATGGAGTAGAGCAGGGTGACGGTGTTAATGGAGAGGCTCATTTACGCGCCCTCCTTCTG
>CAZDKF010000014.1:611-11548 GCA_964505955.1 uncultured Rhodoluna sp.
CGTTCGCTCCCGATATGTTGCGAGCAGCGAGAATGCGCGTTCCGATAGTTTATCACGCTTTTCCAAGGCTTGCGCCGCATGCAATTGGATCTCATTGAGCTTATTCTCAACGGCAGCGAGCTCTTCTTCCGCTGCGTCCAGTTCACACGTCGCTTGTTGTTTGCGTTCGAGTAGATTTTCGCGCCTTGAAGCGCGCCCCGTGAGCTCGTGTTCGAATGCCATCACTTGCATAGTCAGGCGATTTCGCTCTTCCATCAAAGATTCGGAATTCTTCTTCGATGCGGCGAGTTTTTCGCGGAAGAGCGCTTCGAGTCCGGTCTTTTCCGTTTCGATGACAGACAACTCATTAAAACGCACTTGTTCGCGGTCGATACGACTCTCCAAGCTATCGACGAGCTCGACAGCGGAGGCGTGTGACATCCTAACCTCGTCCTGCTCGACTCTCGCCTCTTCGAGGTCGAGTTTTGTCAACTCCAAGTCATCGGAGCGCTTCGCCTGTTGCAGCTCGAGACTCGCGATCTGTCGCAGTGTCAAAGCAGCGTCGATTTGTTTAAACCTCGTTGCTAACTCAACGTGAGAACGCGCGTCGTCCGCCTGCTTTGCGAGAGGGACGGCGCGAACCTGTTGCAATCGAAGAAGTTGAGCCAGTTTCGTCGACCGTAAAGCGATTTTCAACCGGAGCCATGTCTTACGGCTCGATTTCACCAGAGGCGCATGAAACCCTTGCGATTGCCATGAACCAGCTCGGAGCCAAGTCGAACACTGGCGAAGGTGGAGAAGATGTTGAGCGCTTGCTAGACAAATCTCGTCGAAGCGCTATCAAACAGGTCGCGTCCGGCCGTTTCGGCGTTACCAGCATGTACCTAACCCACGCCGATGACATTCAAATCAAAATGGCTCAGGGTGCAAAGCCGGGCGAAGGTGGCCAGTTGCCACCGAACAAGGTTTACCCATGGATTGCGAAGACCCGTCACTCGACTCCGGGTGTTGGCCTGATCTCACCACCTCCACACCACGACATCTACTCGATCGAAGACTTGAAGCAACTGATTTTTGATCTCAAGCGAGCAAATCGCGCCGCGCGCGTTCACGTAAAACTGGTCTCGCAGGTTGGAATCGGAACGGTTGCAGCCGGTGTTGCCAAAGCGAAAGCCGATGTGATTCTGGTCTCTGGTCACGACGGTGGAACGGGAGCGTCACCTCTGAACTCTCTTAAGCACGCTGGAACACCCTGGGAGCTTGGCCTAGCTGAAGCACAGCAAACACTAATGGCAAACGGCTTGCGCGATCGCGTTTCGGTTCAGGTCGACGGCCAGATGAAGACCGGGCGTGATGTTGTAATCGCCGCACTTCTTGGCGCTGAGGAATTTGGTTTCGCAACCGCGCCGCTCGTGGTCGAAGGTTGCGTGTTGATGCGTGTCTGTCACCTAGACACGTGTCCGGTTGGTGTTGCCACGCAGAACCCAGTGCTTCGCGAGCGCTTCACCGGCAAACCCGAGTTCGTCGTCAACTTCTTTGAATTCTTGGCAGAAGAAGTTCGCGAGTATCTAGCGAAACTTGGCTTCAAATCTCTCGACGAGGCCATCGGGCACAGCGAATTTATCGACGTCAACCGCGCCATAAGCCACTGGAAGGCCGATGGCCTAGACCTCAGCCCGATACTTGCTTCACCGGCCGTTGCGGCATCGGCGTCGAGACGAAAGTCAACCAATCAAGACCACGAACTCGAGAAGCACTTTGACCACAAGCTAATTGCTCATTTCGCGCAGTCGTTAGAGACAGGCGAGCCATCCTCGATCTCGCTCAAGATTAGTAACGTCGATCAAGCGGTCGGCACAATGCTCGGAAATGAACTCACAAAACGGCATGGGGCAGCGGGACTGCCGGAAGCGACAATCAACATCGAGCTGAATGGCTCGGCGGGTCAATCGTTTGGGGCATTCATTCCAAGAGGCATAAAACTAAGTCTCGAGGGAGATTCAAACGACTACGTTGGCAAGGGTCTCTCTGGCGGCACCATCGTGATTAGGCCGAGCCGCACGAGCGTGTTTGCGGCCGAGGAAAACATAATCGCTGGAAACGTGATCGGTTACGGAGCAACAAGTGGCAGCCTGTTCATCCGTGGCGTCGTTGGTGAAAGATTCTTGGTTAGAAACAGCGGTGCAACTGCCGTCGTCGAAGGTGTTGGAGACCACGCACTCGAGTATATGACCGGCGGCGTCGCTGTAATCTTGGGTTCAACCGGCCGCAACCTTGCCGCTGGTATGTCGGGTGGAGTTGCCTACATCTATAAATTGAGAGCCGACCGAGTAAACCGCGAAGCTCTTGAGAATTCAGACCTAACCCTTGCCCCTCTCGATGAAGATGACAGCGACATTCTGCAGAGCCTGCTTTCTCGTCACGCATTAGAAACAGACTCGGCCCTTGCCACTTCGCTGCTGCTGAACTTTGAATTGGAAACGAAGAACTTCACTAAGGTTTTGCCAAGTGATTACGCTGCAGTTCTAAAGATTCGCAAGGATGCACTCGGCGAAAACCTCGACCCTGATGGCGATGTGGTCTGGAAGAGGATTCTGGAGGTGACCGGTGGCTGATCCGAGGGGATTTCTCAAGGTGACAGAGCGCCAAACAGCCGAGCGTCGTCCTGTAGCGATTCGCGTTCGTGACTGGAAAGAGGTTTACGAACCTCGTGACGAGGCTGTTGTGAAGCAGCAAGCCGGCCGATGCATGGACTGCGGCATCGCGTTTTGTCACCAGGGTTGCCCGCTTGGCAACCTGATTCCCGAGTGGAATGACCTTACCTGGCGCGACCAGGGCGCACAGGCTATCGAGCGACTTCACGCGACCAATAATTTTCCGGAGTTCACCGGCAGACTCTGCCCAGCACCGTGTGAGAGCTCCTGTGTTCTCGGAATCAACCAGCCAGCGGTAACTATCAAAGAAATCGAAGTTTCGATAATTGACAGGGCGTTCGAGAACAACTGGGTCCTTCCGCACGCACCCGAGCGCCTCACCGGAAAAACGGTTGCAGTCGTAGGCTCTGGCCCGGCGGGGCTCGCAGCAGCTCAGCAGTTGACCAGGGCCGGACACACGGTAGCCGTATTTGAAAGGGACGACAGGATCGGCGGACTTCTTCGATACGGAATTCCAGACTTCAAAATGGAGAAGCACCACATAGATCGTCGAGTTGCGCAAATGGAGGCCGAAGGCACTCGCTTCAGGCTCGGTGTGAATATTGGCGTAGACATCACCTGGACTGAGCTTCGCTCACGCTTTGATGCCGTTTTGGTAGCCACCGGAGCTCCTGAACCTCGTGATCTCAAGATTCCAGGTCGAAACCTTGATGGAGTCGAATTCGCGATGCATTACCTGCATCAGTCGAATCAGGTTGTAGCCGGCGACGAAGTGAACAATCAAATCAACGCTGCCGGAAAGCACGTGGTCATTCTCGGCGGAGGCGACACAGGTGCTGACTGCCTAGGCACTGCCACTCGGCAGGGCGCACTGTCGGTCACGACTCTCGCTATCGGAAACCAGCCCCCAGCCGAACGTCAACCCAACCAACCGTGGCCAACGTTCCCAAATCTCTTTGAAATTACCAGTGCGCACGAAGAATTTGGTGAGCGAAAGTACCTAGCAAGTACGGTCGAATTCGTTGCCAACGGCGATAAAGTATCTGGCGTTCGGGTTGCCGAAACCGAATTCAAAGATGGCATGAGAGTGCCTAAAGCTGGAACCGAGCGAGTGATTGAGGCAGACCTAGTATTGCTTGCACTCGGATTCACTGGAGCAGAACAATCCACGCTGCTCCATCAAACTTCAGCTCAATTTGATGAACGTGGAAACATTTCGCGCACTAATGATTGGCAGACAAGCCACGAAGGATTTTTCGTTGCTGGTGACGCTGGAAGGGGACAGAGCCTCATCGTGTGGGCCATAGCCGAGGGTCGTTCAGCAGCCGCGGCAATTGACAATTATCTCGAGGGTGTCACCGAACTACCTGCACCTGTAAAGCCAAATGACAGGTCTTTCGACCTGTAGTAAAACTCGCTCGATAAACTTGTCGAGATAGACAAAAGAAGGAATCAATGAGACGCGCCAAAATTGTTGCAACACTAGGCCCAGCCACCTCGAGCTATGAACAGATTCGAGCAGTTATCGAGGCCGGTGTTGACGTAGCGCGAATGAACCTCAGCCACGGCAGCTACGAGGTTCACGAAGAGGTGTATCGCAACGTGCGCAAGGCTGCTGAAGACCTCGGCAAGCCGGTTGGTGTTTTTGTTGATCTGCAGGGTCCAAAAATTCGCCTTGGAAGGTTCGCTGATGGCCCGGTCATGCTCGAAAAAGGAGCAACCTTCAAGATCACAATCGACGACATCGTCGGTGACGTAAACATCTGCTCGACAACATTCAAGGGATTGCCAGGAGATGTGAAGCCAGGCGACATGCTTCTAATCGACGACGGAAAGGTCAGCCTCAGGGCAACCGAGGTTTCTGACAGCACGGTTACCACTGTGGTTGAAATCGCAGGCCCGGTCTCGAACAACAAGGGCATAAACCTGCCAGGTGTCGCCGTAAACGTTCCCGCGCTCTCGGAAAAAGACGAGGATGACCTTCGCTGGGGAATTCGTCTCGGTGTAGACATGATTGCGCTCTCATTTGTGCGCGATGCATCAGACATCGTTCGTGTTCACGAAATTATGAAGGAAGAAGGCAAGTTTCTTCCGGTGATTGCCAAGATTGAAAAACCTCAGGCCGTAGCAGCGCTTGAGGAGATCATTGACGCTTTCGACGGCATCATGGTTGCCAGAGGTGATCTCGGCGTTGAGCTGCCGCTCGAAGAAGTTCCAATAGTCCAGAAGCGGGCCATCGAACTTTCAAGAAGATGGGCTAAGCCAGTCATTGTGGCCACCCAAATGCTAGAGACGATGATTGAGAACTCAAGACCAACTCGCGCAGAGGCTTCTGACGTTGCTAACGCCATCCTTGATGGTGCCGACGCGGTAATGCTCTCGGGTGAAACCTCGGTTGGCAAGTGGCCCGTTGAGACCGTTGAAGTTATGGCTCGAATCATCGAGTCAACCGAAGACAATGGCCTCGATCGAATTCCAGCGCTCGGAACGCGCCCGCACACTCACGCGGGAGCAGTTTCACTTGCCGCGGTCGAAATCGCAGAGCTGCTTGGTTCTAAGTACGTTTGTGTTTTCACCGCTTCTGGCGATTCAATGCGTCGCGTTTCAAGACTGCGCACCGCTGTGCCGATTATCGCTTTCACGCCGAGCGCTGAGACTCGACGCAGACTCTCGCTAGTTTGGGGTTCAAAAACCTTCATGGTGAATGAAGTTATGCACACCGACCAAATGATGGATCAGGTAGACGAGATTCTTCTGGCGCAAGGACTAGCCAAGATCGGCGATGAGGTTGTTGTCGTGGCCGGCACGCCGCCGGGAGTTCCAGGTTCAACCAACACCCTTAGAGTTCATAGGGTCGGCGAAGCCAGCTAAAAGCAGAAAACCGACCCTTTTGGGTCGGTTTTCTCTTTGTGCCGAAGGCGGGACTTGAACCCGCACTCCTTTCGGAAAAGCATTTTGAGTGCTCCGCGTCTGCCATTTCGCCACTTCGGCCTGATACCGAAATAGTTTAGACCATCGACGATTTAGTCCGAAACTCCAATATGCTTGTCGGCATGAGCGACACATCAGCAAAGCGCACCGTCCTGGTTGCCGAAGATGAGTCTCTGATTCGCATGGACATCGTCGAGACTCTAACCGATTTCGGCTTTGAGGTAGTCGCGCAAGCTGCAGACGGGCTGGAAGCAGTCGAGTTGGCGAAGACCATGCATCCCGATTTGATCGTCATGGACATCAAGATGCCGAATCTCGATGGAATTTCTGCTGCCGAGCAGATTCAGCCACTCAAAATACCTATCGTCTTGCTAACCGCCTTCAGCCAGAAGGAACTCGTCGAGCGAGCGTCGGAGGCCGGAGCCATGGCCTATGTGGTGAAGCCTTTTACGCCAAACGACTTGCTTCCGGCCATTGAAATTGCATGGAGCAGGCATCAGCAATTCACTGCTCTTGAGGCCGAGATTCAAGACCTGAATGAACGATTTGAAACCCGCAAACTTGTTGATCGTGCTAAAGGTCTGCTAAACGAGAAAATGAACCTGAGCGAACCAGAGGCGTTCCGCTGGGTTCAAAAGGCCTCGATGGCCAGACGCCTGACCATGCACGAGGTGGCCGTGGCGATGATCGATCAACTCGGGCCGAAGAAGACAGACGCCGTTAGCGAGTAGGTTTCTCGCGCAGGTAGTTAGTGATTCGAACGGTCGACAAACGGCGACCTTGCTCATCTGTCACCACTATTTCGTGAACGGTTAGCGATTTGCCCAGATTTATTGCTGTGCAGGTGCCGGTGACAACTCCTGAGGTCGCCGAACGGCTGTGCGATGCGCTAACTTCGATGCCAACAGCTACCCGGTCTGGATAAGCCCAGACATTGGCGGCCATACTTCCAAGACTCTCGCCGAGAACAACATGTGCACCTCCGTGAAGCACTCCAAAAGGCTGCGTGTTTCCAGCTACGGGCATAGTCGCCACGGCTCGTTCGGCCGACAACTCGATGAGTTTGATACCCATTTTCTCGGCCAATTCGCCAACAGAGCGGTCGGCGAGCAACTTTTCAGCGACTTCGCTGGTCTTCACTTCGTCATTCATGAGACTCCTCACACATGCATTCGCTTAGGCTATGCCTATGAATGCCAAGCCTACCTTGCTGATAATTGACGGTCATTCGCTGGCATTCCGAGCTTTTTACGCACTTAGCCCAGACAATTTCAGAACGCCAGACGGGCAACACACGAATGCCATCCACGGATTCATCTCGATGATGCTGAACATACTGTCGACCGAGAAGCCAACCCACCTCGCGGTTGCGTTCGATTTATCGCGAGAGTCATTCCGCACCGAAGAATACCCCGAATACAAGGGCACCAGGGGAGAGACGCCTCCTGAATTCATTGGGCAAACCGAATTGCTGCGCGAAGCACTGGATGCTATGAACATCAAAAACATCACTCGAGACAATTACGAAGCCGACGACATATTGGCGAGTCTCGCAGACCAAGCAGCAGACCAGGGTTTCAAGGTCTTGGTGGTTTCGGGTGATCGCGATACTTTTCAGCTAATTCGCGACGACACGACAATCTTGTATCCGGTTAAGGGCGTTTTGAATCTGGCACGCATGGATGACGAAGCCGTCTATGCAAAATATTCCGTGCACGCGAAGCAGTATCCCGACCTTGCCGCTCTTGTTGGCGAGACTTCAGACAATCTGCCCGGGATTCCAGGAGTCGGACCGAAGACCGCCGCAAAGTGGCTTCAGCAATTCGGTTCACTGCAGGCAATCTTCGACTCGGCAGATCAAATCGCTGGAAAGGTTGGTGAGAGCCTTCGAGAGCACATGCAACTCGCGGTTCGCAACCGTCGCCTAAATCACCTCGTACGCGATCTCGATTTTGACTTCGAACTCTCGAGTTTGGCTATCACGCCAGTCAACGAGGGTCGGGTTCGTGAAGTCTTCAGCAAGCTGCACTTCAAGTCGCTAACTGAAAGAGTTCTGAGGCTAAAAGGGTCAGGTTCGTCGCCCGCGGCAGCTGCGGATGCGACCCCACCGGCAGGCACCGCTGACGCCTCTTCGACGCCAACGGTATTTCGAGAGATTGAGATACCCAAAAATACCTCGATCTCTCGTGAAGAAGCAGCCAAACTGGTGTCTTCAACTCAGGGTCTACTGGCGCTGGCATTTGAGTTCGGCGAGAGCGGCATACTCAGCATCGGTTTTGCCACAGAAACCACCCGGTCAACGTGGGCACCGGCTTCAACCGAAGAGGTGGCTAAAACTCTGGGTGACTGGCTTACTGCTAGCGATCGCGCTAAAGCGCTCTTTGACGCCAAGAACACCACGAGGAAACTACTGGCGCTTGGCCTTGATCTTGTGGGGGTCGAGTTTGACGTTCTCTTGATGACCTACCTGCAGAATCCGGTCAGAAAAGATTATTCAATCGATGACATTGCACTCGAATACCTTGGGCTCTCTGTAGAGCGAGGCGATCAGAACGCATTAATTCGCGAGGCAGCAGACGATGCTTCGCTTGATGCCTGGCTGACTGCCGCTCTAGCGCCATCGCTATTTGAAAGACTTAGAACTGAAGATCAGCTGCGCGTGCTTACCGAGGTCGAGTTGCCAACAAGCCGAGTTCTGGCAGGCATGGAGAACACCGGCATATTCATCGACCGTCAAAAACTTGTGGCGCTTTTCGAGTCTCTCGGTGATGAAGTCGCCACCATAGCAAAAGATGCCTACGCGATTATTGGCAAAGAAATCAATTTAGCGTCGCCGAAGCAACTTCAAACGGTTCTATTCGATGACCTCGGCATGACAGGAACCAAGTCTGTCAAAACAGGATTTTCAACAAACGCCGCTGCCCTAAACGAACTGTTCGAGCAAACCGAGCATCCGTTTCTTGCAAAGTTGCTCGAACACAGAGAAACAACAAAGCTGCGCCAAATTGTGGAGACTGTAATCAAGGCAATTGCGACTGATGGTCGCATTCACACCAACTACTCGCAAACCGGAACATCGACCGGTCGACTTTCAAGTGATTCGCCTAATCTGCAGAACATTCCCATCAAGAGCGAACGCGGGCGTCAGATACGCGATTCATTTATTGTGGGCGAAGGCTTTGAGACACTTCTCACCGCTGACTATTCTCAGATTGAAATGCGAATCATGGCGCATCTAAGCGAGGATGCCGGTCTCATCGAAGCCTTTAAGAGTGGCGAAGACCTGCACCGCTTCGTGGGCTCGAGAATTTATGGGGTTTCGCCAGACGCGGTCACCAGCGCGATGCGATCTAAGGTCAAGGCCATGAGCTATGGTCTGGTCTACGGCCTTAGTGAATATGGCCTAGCCAAGCAACTGAGAATGTCGAACGGTGACGCAAAGCAGTTGATGGCCGATTACTTCGACCGCTTTGGGGGAGTAAAACGCTATCTTTCACAGGTTGTCGACCAGGCGAAACTCAACGGTTTCACTGCCACGACATTCGGTCGCCGCAGGCCCTTCGACGACCTCAAATCGAGCGTTTTTCAGGTGCGTGAGGCCGCGAGGCGCGCTGCCCTCAACGCTCCGATTCAAGGCACCGCCGCCGACATCATGAAGCTCGCCATGACCCGAATTGCCAGCAAAATGGCTGACGCGGGCTTGCAAAGCCGCATGCTGCTTCAGGTTCACGACGAACTGGTGTTTGAGGTTCGTGCTGGCGCGCTCGAGACGCTCAGAACTCTAGTGACCGAGCAGAGGACTCATGTTGTCGCGCTCAGTGTTCCGCTCGAGGTGCACATAGGCATCGGCAAATCCTGGGATGCCGCCGGGCACTAACTCGATCTGGCTGTTGATAAAGCCTCAAACGAGGCTAGACTTGGCAGGTGCCGATTGGCGCAAATCCATTGCCTTCGAGGGTTAAACCTCGTCTGGCCCGAGTATGTCCGTAAAGAGTAAAACAAAATATGACAAACACCCCAAGCAAGCAGATCGCAGTCAACGACATTGGATCTGCTGAGGACTTTCTAGCAGCAGTCGAGAAGACCCTAAAGTTCTTCAACGACGGAGACCTAATCGAAGGCACCGTTGTAAAGATTGACCGTGATGAAGTTCTTCTAGATGTTGGCTACAAAACCGAAGGTGTTATTCCTTCTCGTGAACTATCAATTCGCCACGATGCAGATCCTTCAGAGATCGTTTCGGTTGGCGACACCGTTGAGGCACTTGTTCTTCAAAAAGAAGACAAAGAAGGCCGCCTAATTCTTTCGAAGAAGCGCGCACAGTACGAGCGTGCGTGGGGCGACGTCGAAAAGGTCAAAGAAGCTGACGGCACCGTTACCGGTGTTGTTATCGAAGTTGTCAAGGGTGGACTCATCGTCGACATTGGCCTTCGTGGATTCTTGCCAGCGTCACTCATTGAGCTTCGCCGCGTTCGCGACCTAGGCCCGTACTTGGGTCAGAAGGTTGAAGCCAAGATTCTCGAGCTCGACAAGAACCGCAACAACGTTGTGCTTTCTCGTCGCGCTTTGCTCGAGCAGAGCCAGTCTGCAAACCGAAGCACATTCCTAGCAGACTTGACCAAGGGTCAAATTCGCACCGGCGTGGTTTCATCGATTGTTAATTTCGGTGCGTTCATCGATCTCGGCGGCGTTGACGGTCTCGTTCACGTCTCTGAGCTTTCGTGGAAGCACATCGAACACGCATCAGAGGTCGTTGAAATCGGCCAAGAGGTTACCGTTGAGGTTCTAGAGGTTGACCAAGACCGTGAGCGGGTGTCGCTTTCGCTGAAGGCCACTCAAGAGGACCCATGGGCAGTGTTCGCTCGCACCCACGCAATCGGTCAGTACGCACCTGGCAAGGTTACCAAGTTGGTCCCATTCGGTGCATTCGTTCGTGTGGCTGATGGTATTGAAGGTCTAGTTCACATTTCTGAGCTATCTGCGAAGCACATCGAACTAGCAGAGCAGGTTGTTTCGGTCAACCAGGACGTATTCGTCAAGGTAATCGACATCGATCTCGACCGCCGCCGCATTTCTCTATCTTTGAAGCAGGCTACCGAAGAGGTAAACCCAGAGAGCACCGAGTTCAACCCGGCACTCTATGGAATGGCTGCCGACTACGATGACGCTGGCCAGTACAAGTACCCAGAGGGCTTTGACTCGGCAACCAGCGAATGGAAACCAGGTTACGAGGATGCTCGCACCAAGTGGGAAAAAGAGTATGCAGAAGCTCACGCCCGTTGGGAAGAGCACAAGCGTCAGGTGAAGATTGCCAACGAGGCAGCTGCAAAACTTCCTGATGCTCCTGCTGCAGAACCTGCTGCTTCGAGCTCA
>CAZDKF010000015.1:0-2377 GCA_964505955.1 uncultured Rhodoluna sp.
GTGAGGCCTGGGCTGAGATGCTGCTCGAAAACGTCAACTTCTTCAAGCCAGACCTAGTGGTCTTGGCCGGCTTCATGCGCATTCTGCCGGCAGAGTTCGTTCGTGCGCTAAGTCCAAAACTGATCAACACCCATCCGTCGTTGCTGCCAAACTTTCCTGGTGCCCATGCCGTGCACGACGCAATCAGCGCGGCAGCGACAGAAACGGGCGTGACAATTCACGTTGTCGACGAGGGTGTCGACACTGGGCCGCACATTGCACAGCGCAGCCTCAAGATTTTGCCTGGCGAAAGCGAGGGCGAATTGCACGAACGCATCAAAGTTGTCGAGCGCGAGCTGCTGGTTGAAACCGTGCTCGCAATCGCCGAGAAGAAAATTGACCTAAACCAGGTTTCGAAGATCAGTTAGTCGAAAAGAGAAGTTCATGGCAGCAATCAACCCGCACTCACCGGCTGACTATCGTCACTTCGACCGAATTCAGATTCGTCGAGCTCTGATCTCGGTTTCAGACAAGACCGGATTAGTTGAGCTGGCCAAGGCTCTCGCCGCAACGGGCGTTGAAATCGTTTCGACCGGTTCGACCGCAAAAACTATTGCCGATGCAGGCATTGCAGTTACCGAAGTTTCTGAGGTAACCGGGTTTCCAGAAACGCTCGACGGTCGCGTGAAGACACTGCACCCGAGTGTGCACGCCGGTCTGCTAGCAGACATGCGACTAATCGCGCACGAGGGTCAACTCGATGCTCTCAAAATTGAGCCGTTTCAGTTGCTAGTCGTCAATCTCTATCCGTTCGTGCAGACAGTGCAGTCTGGTGCAAAGGGTGACGCGGTCGTCGACCAAATCGACATCGGCGGCCCCGCCATGGTTCGCGCAGCTGCCAAGAACCACGCCAACGTAGCCGTGGTCACCGACCCCGGTCGCTATTCAGAGATCATCGAAGCGCTTGGCACCGGCGGCACAACGCTCGCTCAGCGCAGGGCTCTAGCCCTGGCGGCCTTCTCGCACACGGCAAAGTATGACGCCGCGGTTGCCAACTGGCTCGAGGCCGAGCTGGCTGCCGAGTGGCGCAAGAACGCCGATCAGACCATTGATGCGGCAAGCAAGAACCCGGGCTTCACCAGTTCGTTTGAGGTCAAGGGCCAGCTAACCTCTGTGCTGCGCTATGGCGAAAACTCTCACCAATCGGCAGCGCTCTACCGCGCGGCCGACCAGTCGAGCGGAATCGCCCAGGCACGCCAGCACGGCGGTAAAGACATGTCTTACAACAACTATGTCGACGCCGACGCTGCACTTCGCGCAGCCTATGACTTCAGCGAGCCAGCGGTTGCCATCATCAAGCATGCGAATCCGTGTGGAATTGCAGTCGGTAGTGCAACGGCCGCTGACCCGATCGCAGAAGCGCACGCGAAGGCACACATGTGCGATTCACTGTCGGCTTACGGTGGTGTGATTGCAGCAAACCGAATCGTCACCCTAGAGATGGCGAAGCAGGTTTCGACAATTTTCACCGAGGTGATAATTGCTCCGGGCTACGAAATCGAAGCGCTGCAGTTGCTGCTAAAAAAGTCTGATTTGCGCATTCTCGAATTGCCCGCTGGTTATGCGCGCGACAAGTTTGAATACCGTCAGATCTCTGGTGGCATATTGGTTCAGCAGCCAGATGAGTTCAGCAACTTCAACACAGTTGGCTGGACTCTCGTTGCCGGCAAGAAAGCCGACCCCGACACAATGCGCGATCTCGAGTTTGCCTGGCGTGCATGCCGATCGGTTAAGTCGAACGCCATCCTGCTCGCGAGCGACGGGGCTTCGGTCGGTGTGGGCATGGGTCAGGTGAACCGTGTCGACTCGTGCAAGCTCGCGGTCGCTCGTGCCGAGTCTCGCTCGCGCGGGGCAGTGGCTGCTTCCGACGCATTCTTTCCGTTCAAGGATGGCCTAGAGGTTCTGCTCGAAGCTGGCGTGAAGGCGGTAGTTCAGCCTGGCGGTTCGAAGCGCGATGCCGAAGTTATCGAGGCGGCCGCAGCTGCCGGGGTGACCATGTACTTCACGGGCGAGCGACACTTCTTTCATTAGAGAAAAATTGTGAGTTTTGTGCCGTGCACGTCAAAAAATTCACATAGACTGCAAGGCTGACCCGATTCTGGAATAATCCTGTGAGTCAGCAGTTAGGTATTTAAGTGAAACCCCGCGGCACAGTGGCTACGTTGCTACGCATATTCCCTTATGCGAAGAAGGCCCTACCCAGAATGATTCTGGGCACCATCACGGCTCTCGCTGCGCACATGTTCGCCCTAACCGTTCCCCAGTTTCTAAGCGCGTTGGTCAACCGCCTCAACGAAAACGGCACCTTCGAAGCGCTGCTTCCGGCGGTGCTAGCCGT
>CAZDKF010000015.1:2387-9710 GCA_964505955.1 uncultured Rhodoluna sp.
GGTGTTGCTTCGCCGCTGGCTCGTGCTGACCCCCGGCACCCACGTTGAGGCCGGTCTTCGTCGAACCCTCTATGCCAAGTTGCAAGATCTGCCAGTGGCTTTTCACGACAAGTGGCCAAGCGGCCAGTTGCTCAGCCGTGCCACGGGTGACCTCAGTCTGATTCGCCGCTGGCTTTCGTTCGGTTTGGTTCTGTTTGTTGCGAACGGCATCACAATTGTCATCGGCCTTGCAGTTCTCTTTACTTTCCACTGGATACTCGGTTTGCTGTTTTTGCTCACCTCGATTCCAATCTGGATTCGCGGTTACCGATTCGAGAAGCAGTATCACTCGGTTGCTCGCATCAGCCAAGACCAGGCCGGCGACCTCGCCACTTCGATTGAGGAATCGGTGCACGGCATCCGTGTGGTTAAGGCTTTCGGTCGCAGCGGTTACTTCGCAGACAAGTTCTCGCGTGACGCTTCGAATCTTCGTTCAACCGAATTGAAGAAGGCCGGGCTGATTGCAAACATTTGGATCTACCTAATTTTGATTCCGGAGTTTGCCGTTGGTCTTTCGCTGCTAATCGGTGTTTGGTTGGTTTCGACAGATCAGCTAACCGTTGGTGGTCTCGTTGCTTTCTTCGCGACCACAACCGTTTTGCGTTGGCCAACCGAGTCTGTAGGTTTCTTGCTTTCGATGACCCTCGATGCCAAGACCGCTGTCGAACGTTTCTTCGAGGTGCTCGATGCGCCGGTTGAAATCACCGACCCCGAGAAAGCCAAGAAAATCAAGAAGCCGCAGGGGCGTTTGGTTTTCAAAGATGTGCACTTTAGATATCCAGATGCACCGGCTGATCAGCCTGACCTATTGAACGGTGTAAACCTCGTTCTCGAGCCTGGCGAATCGGTGGCGCTCATTGGCATCACCGGATGCGGCAAGTCGACGCTAACGGCACTATCGACCCGACTCTATGAGGTCACCGGCGGCTCGGTTGAGCTCGACGGCATAGACGTGCGCGACCTTGACCGCACCGACCTTCGCCAGCACATCGCAATGGCCTTCGAAGATGCCACCCTGTTCTCGGCGAGCGTTCGCGACAACGTGCTTCTCGGTCGTCCAAACGCCACCAAGAAAGAGCTCAAGCAGGCCATCGAGATTGCCCAGGCCCAGTTTGTCTATGACCTTCCAGAGGGACTAGACACCAAGATCGGCGAAGAGGGCATGAGCCTTTCTGGTGGCCAGCGTCAGCGCTTGGCCCTTGCCCGCGCGGTTGCCGCTAAACCAGAGGTGCTTGTGCTCGACGACCCGCTCTCGGCCCTCGATGTCGACACTGAAGCCATGGTTGAAGAGGCCCTGCGCACTGTGCTCAAGACCACCACCGCTCTGATTGTTGCCCACCGCCCGTCGACCGTTCAGCTGGCCGACAAGGTAGCGCTGCTCGAAAACGGCAAGATCACCGCGATCGGAAAACACAGCGAACTGTTGGCGACCAACAAGCACTACCGACACGTTATTTCAAGTCTCGACGCCGATGGCAACGAACTGAAGACCAAAACACGCAAGAAGGCGGTCAAGAAATGAGCATGCAGGGAGTTGCCAACGAAGACCGCATCGAACTTAACAAAGAAGATGCCAAAGCAATCAAGTTGCGTTCGCGCAGACTTCTTCTCAGCCTGGTAAGACCAATCAAGAAGCGCCTTGCGGTAAGCATGGTCTTGGTTATTTTCAGTCAGGCGTTGCGCGTTATCGGCCCAGGCCTAATTGCGCTCGGCATCGACTGGGCACTGCCACAAGCGATGAAGCAAAACGTTGCTCCGCTGTTGTTTACCGTGGGCGCATTTCTGTTTGCCGCAGTGGCAGCCGGATTTTTAGCGGCGTGGTTCTTGCTCTACTCTGCGAAGACCAACCAGGGCGTTATCTTCGATTTGCGCAACCGCATTTTTGTGCACACTCAAAAACTCAGTCTTCAGTTTCACGAGAAATACACGTCGGGTCGCGTTATCGCTCGTCAGACCAGCGACCTCGACTCGATCAAAGAGTTGCTAGACACCGGCGGAAACGAAATGGTTGCCGGAATTCTCTACATGATCTTTACGGCGACCGCTCTAGCTCTTCTTGACCTGAGCAGCTTTGGCGTAATTCTGTTCTCGCTAATTCCGCTGTTCTTCTTGACCCGTTGGTTTCAGAAGAACACCCGAATCAACTTCAGAAAAACCCGTGTTGCTTCGGCCAAGTTGATTGTGCACTTCGTTGAGACCATGACCGGCATCCGTGCGGTTAAGGCTTTCAGAAAAGAAAAGCGCAACCAAGAAGAGTATGGCGAGTTGGTCGAAGACTATCGATTCGTCAACGCCAAGGTGATTCAGCTGTTCGGCATCTATGACCCGAGCCTGATCATGATCGGAAACATCACCGTGGGTGCCGTGCTGCTATTTGGCGGTCTGCGCGTGATCGAGGGCGACATCGGCATTGGCGTTCTGACCGCTGCCATCTTGTATGCCCGCCGCTTCTTCGACCCTATGGAAGGCCTGGCGATGTTCTACAACGCTTACCAGTCGGCCAACTCGTCTCTCGAGAAGATCTCTGGTGTGCTCGAAGAGCAGCCGACAGTGCCAGAACCGGTCAAGCCGGTTGCTCTCAAGAACCCCAAGGGCAAATTGCAGTTCCAAAAGGTGAACTTTCACTAAGGCGAGGGGGACACGATTTTGCCCGACTTTGACCTGACGATTCCGGCCGGCCAGACCACCGCACTGGTTGGCACTACGGGTGCCGGCAAGTCAACGCTCGCCAAACTCGTTGCACGTTTCTATGACCCGAGTGCCGGGTCGGTGAAGCTCGACGACGTTGACCTTCGCGATCTTTCGAACGACACGCTTCGCACCGCAATTGTCATGGTTACCCAAGAGGCATACCTATTCTCGGGCACCATCGGGGGCAACATCGCGCTCGGCAAACCAGACGCGACCTTCGACGAAATTGTCGCAGCGGCAAAAGCCGTTGGCGTTCACGATTTCATTCAGTCGTTGCCAGAGGGATACGACACAGACGTCAACAAGCGCGGTGGTCGCGTGAGTGCCGGTCAGCGGCAGCTCATTTCTTTCGCGCGTGCATTTATTGCAAACCCTGCGGTTTTGATTCTCGACGAGGCAACTGCTTCACTCGACATTCCGAGTGAGCGTTTGGTGCAGCACGGATTGCAAACGCTGCTCAAGGGTCGCACCGCAATCATCATTGCGCACCGTTTGAGCACCATCTCAATTGCAGACCGAGTTCTAGTTATGGAACACGGAAGAATCATCGAAGACGATGCACCTGCGAAGCTGATTGCCGGCACCGGCAAGTTCGCCAGAATGCACAAGGCCTGGCGCAACTCGCTCGTCTAATAAGTTAGCTACTTCTTCGACTTCACGTCGATTGCAACCGCGTTCCAACTCTTTACCTCAACCGTCATTGTGCCGTCTGCACCAACGGTCACAGAACCGCCACCGATTCGGTCGGTGTATGTGCCGGCTGGCATTGAAGTCTTGATGGTTGCGGTCACATCGGTTTCTCCGCTATTGAACACGACGAAGCCCAGCTTGCCGCGACCAAAGCCATAGGCGTCACCCTCTTGCCAGATGTCGCTGAACTTGCTGTCGCCAACGGCCTTGCGAAAGGCGATCATGCCCTTGTTGGCTGGCCAGCGGTGCTGGCAAATCCAGTCGCCATCTTGGTAGACGCCATAGCCGGGGCTCGGGTTGTTCACACACTGGGCAACCGGCTGGTATCCCGTTGGGCTGCCAATCGGGCCGGCGTCGTAGTCGCTGAAGGCATAAGACGAATAGAGCATCGGCTTGCCATAGGGCGCGGCGAGTGTAAACACGGTCGCCAGGTTGAAGTTCTTCGCAAACTGGTAGCTGATCGCACCGCCATTGCGCTCGGTGTCGTGGTTGGTTACCAGCGTCACAGTCTTCTCGGATGGGCTAAGCATGTCGAAGTAGTTCTGATCGGCAGAGCCACCGAGCAAGCCGCTGCTTGAGAAAATGTTGCGCACCATGTTGATCCAGTCGAATGAGAAAACGTGACCGAATTCGTAATACTCAGACTGCGGGGGAGTATCGCCGATTACCTCAGAGATGAAAGTTGTGTCGCCGGGTAGTTGATCGACAATCTGCTTTAGCTCGCTTGCCTTAATGTGTTTGGCAGCGTCAACTCGAAAACCGGCAACACCCGTGCCGCGCAAATCGCGCAAGAACTTAACCAATTGATCGCGAACGTTTGCCTTGCCAGTGTTCAAATCTGAAAGACCGAGCAGCTCGCACTGCTGAATTTCTTCGACGTTCGAATAGTCTTCAATTTGGCTTACGCCGGTTGGGCACATGTTGAAGTCTTCTGGCGCATAAAGCCCCGGAAATTCATACTTGGTGAACTCGCTGCCGGCAGAACCCGTGCCGTTTTGCAAACCCGTCATGTGGTTCAAGACCACGTCGACCATGATCTGCACGTTGTTGGCTTTGCAAACCGAAACCATGTTCTCGAACTCGCTTCGCGTGCCAAGACTCGAATCAATCTTGTAGCTGACCGGCTGGTAGTGAGCCCACCAAGCGCTATCCGGAATCGTCTCCTGCGGCGGCGAAACCAGAACCCAGTCATAGCCGATGTCTTTCAGGGTTGGACACTCGGCGGCGATCGAGTCGAAGCTCCACATGTGCATCTGCAGCCCTACCATTTGGGTGGTTATCGGGGTTGCCGCCGGCCCGCTTGGGGCGCACGAGGTAAGGCCGAGAACGGCTAGAGAACAGGCCGCGAGGGCCGCAACGAGTCTGCGAAAGGGCTTAGTCATGGCTCAAACCTAATAGGCTTGACCTCTGTCGGCGCGTAATCGAGTCGACGAAACCCCTAAATCTGGAGCAGCAAAGCATGTCAAAAATCAAGGTAGTCGGCACGGTTGTAGAGCTAGACGGCGACGAAATGACCAGAATCATCTGGCAGAACATCAAAGACTCACTCATATTGCCGTTTCTCGACATCAACCTCGACTACTACGACCTGAGCGTTGAGCACCGCGATGCAACCGACGACCAGGTGACCATCGACGCGGCCCACGCAATCAAGAAGCACGGCGTTGGCGTGAAGTGTGCAACCATCACCCCGGATGAAGCCCGCGTTGAAGAGTTCAAGCTCAAGAAGATGTGGAAGTCGCCTAACGGCACAATTCGAAACATTCTTGACGGCGTCGTCTTTCGCGAGCCGATCATCATCTCAAACGTTCCGCGTCTAGTTCCTGGTTGGACAAAGCCGATCATCATCGGCCGTCACGCACACGGCGACCAGTACAAGGCAACCGACTTCAAGGTGCCTGGTAAGGGTCGCGTCACCATGACCTGGACTCCCGAAAACGGCGAGCCACAAACGTGGACGGTCGCCGATTACCCAGAGCACGGCGGTGTCGCGATGGGCATGTACAACTACCTCGACAGCATCCGTGATTTCGCTCGCGCCAGCTTCAACTACGGTTTGGCTCGCAACTACCCGGTTTACCTGTCGACCAAGAACACAATCTTGAAGGCATACGACGGCGCGTTCAAAGATGCGTTTCAAGAAGTTTTCGATGCAGAGTATGCAGACCGTTTCAAGGCTGCGGGCCTCACCTATGAGCACCGCCTAATCGACGACATGGTCGCGGCTTCGCTCAAGTGGGAGGGTGGCTATGTCTGGGCTTGCAAGAACTACGACGGCGACGTTCAGTCAGACACCGTTGCGCAGGGTTTTGGTTCGCTCGGGCTAATGACCTCGGTGCTCACGACTCCTGACGGCAAGACCACCTTGGCCGAAGCTGCTCACGGCACCGTGACCCGTCACTACCGCGACTGGCAGGCCGGCAAGAAGACCTCGACCAACCCGATCGCGTCGATCTATGCCTGGACCCGCGCTTTGATGGCCCGCGCCGAGATCGACGGAACCCCTGAGGTTGCGAAGTTCGCCGAGACCCTCGAAGACGTAATCATCAAGACCGTCGAGTCGGGCAAAATGACAAAAGACCTCTCGTTGCTAGTTGGCGGCGGTCAGGGCTACCAGACCACGGATGAGTTCATGGCTAGCCTTGCCGAAAACCTAAAGGCTCGCCTGGGCTAAAAGCTTTGGCGGGCAATGTAGGTTGTTGCTCGTGGGATAACCCGCGCCTACCGTGAAAAGGGGAAACATGTTTTTCAAGAAACTCTTTGATACCAAATTCGAGAACTTTGTTACCCGCGATGTTGCCAGGGTTCTCTACATTTTCATGCTTGCTCTGCTAGCAGTCGGTTTGCTAATGGCAGAGATCTTTGGGCTTCTATTGTTGGCTAGCGACGAGGGCTTATTTGTAGAAGGAATTCTCTTGATGCTCGTCTCACCTCTGGTTGCTCTGGTTTCGCTGATCATAATTCGTGTGGGTTTCGAGAGCTCGATTGCGTTGGTTTCTATAGCCGAAAACACCAAGAAGTAGCTTTAAGCAAAATCTGTTGATAACTCCCCCGAGATTTTCGGGGGAGTTATTTGCTTTCTGTTATGCACAGAAAACAAATTCGTCGCTGGCACAAACTGCTTGCTGCCAGCGCATCCTTGATTGCAATTTTTGCCGGCATCTTTATGGCACCGGCCAGCGCGAACGGCGCACCATCGGTTGATATGTTTTGGGCCGACGTTTCGCGAACCAACCAGTCGGTCTTGACCTTTTACCTTATGACCAACGCGACCATTAAGAATCTTGAGGCCAGCGACTTCTATGTATTCGGATCGGCAACGGGTTGCGTAGTTGATGACAGTTTCTCGCAAGCATCGTTTCATGTGGTGACGGTTCGCGGTTGCAGCGACGGAACGGTCGCGCTTCAACTCGGGGCGAACTCGGTTTCAGACCTGAGTCTGAACTGGGGGCCGAGCCAGGGTGTCGCGAGTGACTTCACAACTATTGATCGCACATCGCCGGCATTCACTTTTGACGAGACACTGACATCGTCAACCGACCCGTCTTTCAATCTCACAGCTTCGGTGAGTGAGCAAGTCGAGTTAGTCGATTCACTCATGTCGCCAACTGTGGCTGGCACCGGATGCTCGCTTTCGGGCGTCAGCATTGCCGCCGAGAAGTACACATTTGCCATCACCGGTTGTATGTTCGGTGCCGAATCGCAAGTGACGATCTATGCCAACAGCTACAAGGATGCGACCGGCAACCTGGGCCCGGCTCAGAACGTCGTCAGCCAGGTGGTGAAAGTTCAGGCGGCTGTCTTGCCTCTGCCAACGGCATCGCCGAGCACATCGCCGTCACCCAGCCCGACTTCGAGCGCCCTCCCGTGGGTGACTCCTACGCCGACTGCAACGCCGACAGC
>CAZDKF010000015.1:9720-11540 GCA_964505955.1 uncultured Rhodoluna sp.
AACGCCCGAACCCACTCTGGTAGCTATCGTGCAACCTCCGATTGAGCCGCCGCCTGCCCCTGAACCTCCAGCACCAAACCCAGTAATAAACCCGGAGGCCGAGGCGGTTGTGCCAATGGCCCCGATTGCCAGCATCAGAGCGATCGAGTCTGCCGCGAGCTCAAATGCCATTGCGCCACCAGCACCACGCAGAGCGACTTCAGTCGCCCAACCTCAACCGATTCAACCCGAAACTCTCACCAACCCGCTGCCTGCGCCAAAAACCGAAGTGCTCGCTGAGCCTGAGCCACAGGTGCCAGCCAGGGCAAGCGCACCGGTTGCGAACTTGGGCTGGGTGATGCCGGCGGCATCCGTGGTCTCGATAGCGCTCGGAGCAGTCGCCGGAGGATTGCTGGTGCGAAGCAGACTGAATCGAAAGTCGCGGCTCAGAGTTGCCTAGTTGAAGATGACGGTGCGTTCGCCGTCGAGCAGAATGCGGTGCTCGGCGAACCAGCGCACGGCCTGAGTTAGCGTTTTTGACTCGACATCTTGCCCGATTGAAACAAGTCGATCTTTCGACGAAGAGTGCTCGACTCGAACAACGTTTTGTTCGATGATCGGGCCCTCGTCGAGGTCGCTGGTTACGAAGTGTGCGGTTGCGCCAATTAGTTTCACTCCACGGGCGTGTGCCTGCGCGTATGGGTTCGCACCCTTGAAGCCCGGCAAGAAAGAATGATGGATGTTGATAATCTTGTCGGCGAACTCGTCACAGAACTCCGGCGACAAAACTTGCATGTAGCGGGCGAGAACAATCAGTTCGATTTTTGCCGACTTGATATATGTGCGAAGCATCTGCTCGAATGCGAGCTTGTCGCCTTCGCTCTTGATGGTGTGGTTCTCGAACTTCACACCATAGAACTCGGCGAGGCTAGAAAGCTCTGCGTGGTTTCCGAAAACCGCTTCGATTTCGATTGGTAGCTGACCCGAGCGCTGGCGAAACAGCATGTCATTCAAACAGTGGCCGGCCTTTGAAACCAAGACCAGGGTCTTCATCTTTCGGCCCACATTGTCGAGGGTGAACTGCATCGAATAGGTGGCCGCGATTGGCTTGATGGCTGCCTCGAAGTCTGAGCGGCTGATGGCCGACTCGATCTGCAGGCGCATGAAGAAGCGGCCGGTGTCGAGCGAGGTGTATTGGTGCGACTCGGTGATGTTGCCGTTGGCTGCCACAATAGCCCCCGAGATGGCGTGAACGATGCCTGGGCGGTCTTCGCAGACGAGGGTGAGCACCCAGTGTTCGGTGGCTAGAGTCATGAGCCTTAGTTTAAGCCGTGGGGTTGGCCAAGCGATGAGTCGCGACGCTTGCGTTGCGGCTCGAATGGCTAGTCGAGCGGCTCGTCGCGGTCGATTCGGCGCTGTTCAACGATGCGAATCGTGATGTAAATGCCCAACCCGAGGCCAGCGACGATCATCGCTGCCCCAATGATTAGCGGCAAATTGTCCACGTTTCATCCCTGATTCTTGTCGGCGCCCCATCCGAGCATTTGTTCATACTAACGAACATGAGTCGGGCGACCCCGCCAAAGACATGCCAAAAACCGAAATTGAACGGTCAATCTTCGGCTATCCCCAGACGGCGGGTTTCGAGCGGTCGAGCGGGTAAAATTGCCTGATGACCTCCTCAAAATTGCCCTCAACATTCAATGCATCGCTGGCCGAAACCGACCCTGAAATCGCGGCCGTGCTGCAGGGCGAGCTTGACCGTCAGCGCAACTTTCTCGAGATGATCGCGAGCGAGAACTTTGTTTCTCGCGGCGTTCTAGAAGCACAGGGTTCTGTTC
>CAZDKF010000016.1:0-488 GCA_964505955.1 uncultured Rhodoluna sp.
CGCTATTTCGCTAATTGATTTCCGCACATGCAAATCTGGCCCGTACAACTTCGTCGATACCCAACGGCACACCCAACTGCGCCACCGTCGAATTGTTGTTCGTGGCAGCAGGGGAGAACTAGTCGACGATTCGGTCACTCGATTGGTCGATGGCCCAGCAATCACAACTTCTCGAGTTGAAAGATATCAACTCGGCTACGACCTCAATTTGGATGGTTATGACACCGAACATTTGTCTTTCGACGGCAAAGTCGTTTTCAAGAATCCCTTCACCGGTCTTCGACTCATGGATGAGGAGATCGCAATCGCCCAACTTATGGGCCAAATGGCCGGATGGCTCGACGGTAAAAATGAGGCGCCTTACCCGTTGGCCGAGGCTTGCCAAGACCATTTGATTTCCCTGGCGATTGATGAGTCAATCGCCACTGGCAACAACGTGACCACCCAAAAGCAAGCCTGGGCAAGCTAGTTCACCTTCACCGAGTAAC
>CAZDKF010000016.1:498-11282 GCA_964505955.1 uncultured Rhodoluna sp.
GCTTTGAAAGCGGTTACCGGCTCTCTGGTCTTAGCGAATCGCTAGACTTGGCGAAGTTCTATAGAGAGATGGAATCCAATGAAACTGACCACCCTAAACCACCGAGTCGTTCTGGCAATTATGACCATTTTCGCGGTCTTTGCCACCCAGTTTGCGGCTGCCCCTGCCAAAGCACTGGCCAATGACACCCTGACCATCACGGTGCACTACAACCGCATCGCAGGTGACTACGACAACTGGAACCTTTGGATCTGGAAGAACATGGATACCGGTGCCGATGGCCCTGGTGCTGAAGTCAAGTTCGACGGTGAAGACTCTTTCGGAAAGAAGGTCACCTTCAAACTTGAAGGCATGAAGCCATATGACAATGTGGGCATCATCGCACGTCTTGGCAACTGGCAGAAGAAAGACGTCGGGTCAACTTGGCCAAACGGTGGTGACCGGTTCATCAAGAGCTTTGACGCTAGCGGAAAAGCAGAGGTATGGCTGATCGAGGGAGATAAAGAGATTTATACGAAAGAGCCGTCAATCGGTGCAATCAAGCCACAAATCAATTCGGCAATTCTCAATGACTTCAAGGCAGTGACCCTGACTTTGAATAACCAGTACACGCTCAAGGGCACACCGACCGAAGACTTCACGCTCACCGATGCAAAGGGTGCAAACGTGACCATTTCTTCGGTCAGTTTGCCAGCCGGGAAAACCGCTTCAAACTTTGTGACACTTAACCTTGCTGCCGATGTAGATATTGCCTCGGCCTACACGGTGAATCATCCCGTTTATGGAAAGGGTTCTGTTGCGGTTGGTTCAATCATGGATAGCAAGGCCTTCGCCGATGCGTTTACCTACACCGGCAACGACCTAGGAAACACATATTCACCTAGCAAAACCGACTTCAGGGTCTGGGCTCCAACAGCCACCGCGGTGAAGTTGATTACCTATCCAACTCTTACCGCTCGTAACGGAACCGAAATCAACATGACCAAGGCCGAAAAAGGCACCTGGACTGCTTCTGTTGCAGGAGACCAGCACTTGCTTGCCTATGTCTATCGAGCCGAAGTTGGTGGTGTGTTCCGCGAAGCGGTTGACCCATATGTTCGCGCAACGGTAATCGAAGGCGACCGCGGAGTGGTTGTTGACCTAAGCCGCACCAACCCAGCTAGATGGACTCCTGGTGCCGCCAACAAACCTGCCTTCTCTGGCAAGCCAACCGACGCCGTCATCTATGAGACCCACGTTCGCGATCTGTCGATTGACTCGAACAGCGGCATCCCAGTAGCTCACAGAGGCAAGTTCTTGGCCTTTACCGATTACAACACCACAACCACTCAGGTGGTCGTGAACAAGAAGACCAAGAAGAAGACTGTCGTCAAGACCAAGAACCCTTCGGGTATTTCGGCAATAAAGGAAATGGGCATCAGCCACATTCAGTTCTTGCCGATCTATGACTACGCTTCGGTTGTCGAAGCTAAGCCAACATTCAACTGGGGCTATGACCCGAAGAACTTCAACGTTCCGGAAGGCTCATACTCAACCAAGCCAGCGGATCCGGTCAACCGCATCATGGAGTTGAAGACCATGATTCAGTCGCTGCACGATAACGACATCCGAGTCATCATGGATGTTGTTTACAACCACGTCTGGGATGCAGGTTCATTCAGCCAAGAGCAGCTCGTTCCGGGGTACTTCTTCAGAAGGACCTCATCGGGCGAGTATGCCAACGGAACCGGTGTTGGCAACGAGACCGCTTCTGAACGCCCAATGGTGCGCAAGTTCATCGTCGATTCGGTTAAGTACTGGGCAAGCGAGTACAACCTCGATGGTTACAGATTCGACCTGATGGGTATCCACGACATCACAACCATGCAGCAGGTTCGAGCCGAACTGAACAAGATCGATCCGACCATCATCGTTCTCGGTGAGGGATGGAACATGGGTGAGATGATTCCTGACAACCAGAAAGCCGCTCAGATCAACGCGCTTTCATTGCCTGGAATCTCCATGTTCAATGACGAAATTCGCGACGCAATCAAGGGTTCTGTTTTCGACTCGGGTGACCGTGGTTGGGCGACTGGGAAATACGCCTCAATTAGTGGAGTGAAAGCGGGAATCGTCGGGAACATTCTTTTCGATCGATTTGTGAATGGAAGATGGACCACGATTGATCCTGGTCAGTCGGTGAACTACGTAGAGGCGCACGACAACTTGAGCCTCTATGACAAGCTCAAGGCAAGCAAGCGTGGTTCTACCGAAGCACAGCTTGCAAGCTTCCACCGCCTATCGACATCTGTGATCATGCTCGCTCAGGGAATGCCATTTATCCAGGCTGGCCAGGAGTTCTTGAGAACCAAGTTGGGCGACGAGAACAGTTACAAGTCGAGTGACGCTGTGAACTCTCTCAAGTGGAACTCACGTGCGACAAACATCGTTAGCGTCAACTACTACAAGGCTCTGCTTGCGATTCGCAAGGCCCACCCAGCATTCAGAATGGACACCGCCGCTGCTGTAAAGGCCAACCTTAAGTTCTTGAACGTCGACGAGCCGATGATTGCGTACTCGTTAGACGGCAAGGCAGTAGGCGACACTTGGAACACCATCGTGGTCGCGCACAACCCAAGCACTTCAGCTAGAACAATCACTCTGCCGTCTAGCGGAGACTGGAATGTTGTAGTCACGGGTTCTCGTGCCTCTGAGGCAACGATTACCACGCTAAAGGGAGTAACCACGGTTTCAGTGCCAGCACTGAGCACCTGGGTTGCCCACAAGCAGTAGAGCTCTATCAAATCAAAGGCCGGTCGAAAGATCGGCCTTTGCGCTTTAACTGTTCGGGCAGGTCCTGCCCATCGCCAATACCTAGGCGACCGCATGAAATAGGGTGAATTCATGAAGAAGTTGCTTGCGATTCTATTGACGCTCGCCCTGACTGGTGTTTCTTCGGCCGCCTATTCGGCAACTCCCAAAGTTGGTCAGCCCTGTTCACAGACGGGCAAGCGGGTCATCGTTGCCAAGGTGACTCTTGTTTGCCAAACCGCCTCGAAGTCTCAGCAGAAGAAGATCAAGTCACGGTTGGCCTGGGCAAAATACGTTGCACCGAAGCAAGTGTTGACTCCGAAGTCGCCGATCTCGGGGTCAGCCTCTTTTGCCACGACAGACGAGTGCCGCATCCAGGACAATTCTCAATTCTTCACTCGGTCTGGTTTTCCCCAGCACCCACAAATGAAACGCGCAAGTTCAAAGCTTGTGGTTCAACTGATTTACATTGATTTCTCTGATGTCGTAGCCACAGGCAAGCCCAGTGACGACAAGACTTTCTGGACCGACGGAGTGTCAAAGTTTCTGGCAGACATGTCAAACGGGGTTGTCAGTTTCGAGTGGAGAACCACCGAGACTTACAGTCGAATGAGCAAGAAACTCGCCGATTATCGAGTGACAAGAACAGCTGGTGGCTCCACGGTTCCACTCGTTCAAGAGGCTATAGCGCTTGTAGATAAGCAGATTGACTTCACTGGTGTTGACTTCGTCGTAGCTGTGCTTCCGCCAAATACACCACGTGAGCTCTCTGACGTTTCACCTGCGCTCATGCTCTCGAGCAGCGATCCGTTCAAGACAGATGAGGGCAGGGTTTATCGCGCGACTCTTGTCGGTGGTGACATGAGATTTCCAGAGGGCCACCTTCTTCTGTCTCACGAGTTCGGTCATTTGCTTGGCCTCAACGATTACTACTGGTACGGCTGGAAACCGGGGATGCTCTATGAAGATCAATTCAAATTCATGGGCAACTTCGACAACATGAACTTCGCAACGGGAAACTCACGTGAGTGGACCGCCTGGAGCCGCTGGATTATTGACTTCCTTCCTGATTCAAAAGTGTTGTGTGCCAGAGAGGGTGTCGAGGCTTCTGCTCAATTGGATGCGGTTTCTAAGGTAAGCGCAGGGCCACAGCTGCTCGTTATTCGCACTGCGGCCACCGAGGCGATAGCCGTTGAATCCAGAAGAAACACGAGGCACGACTCTAAAGCCTCAGCCACTTCGAACGGTTTGCTCGTCTACAAGATTGACACGACGATCTTCAATGGTCAGGGTCCGTTGCGAATTGTTAGAAAGCCAAGTTCGGTTGATGCCCTGTTCTCTGATGCACCCCTCAAGGTAGGTGAGTCTTTGGTGGTCGGTTCTTGGAAAATCTCAAACATTGAGAGTGGCGCTGACTGGGATGTCGCGAAGATCGAGCCCCTCAAATAGCCCAGTGGCCTTTGACATTTAGGCCTCTGCGGGCGTAATCTATTGCCCTGCCTTGCTGCACAGGTCGTTGGGGAAGACGTACCTAGGTTGGAGGCAAAATGATCGCAATTCGCACGCAGGGCATGGTGCACATACACTCGGCCCCCGCGGCGCTGCTGCCGCACGTAGAGTGGGCTCTAGGCAGGCTGCTTGGCGGCCCAGTAGGGCTTCAGTGGACCCCACAGCCTCTCAAACCAACCCAATTCAGAGCCGAGACGGCCTGGCAATCTGACCCGTCATTTGGCGCTGTGCTCTCTTCAGAACTTCTCGGCTGGGGGTCAATCTGCTTTGAAATCGTTCAAGACGAAGCCGACGGCCAACCCGGATGGCGTTGGGCTTACACGCCGAGCCTTGGGCTATTTCAGAGCCAGATTGATGCCTTTGGAAACGTCTTGGTAAGTGAACACCGGTTGATGGCCATTGCCGAAAATACTGGTTCAAGTGCCAACGATTTGACCGTTCAACTTCGTCTGGCTGTTGGCTCGCCCTGGGATGCCGAACTCGAGAAGCTCAGATCGGCTTCTGAAGATAGATCGGTTATCTGGCTGAAAAAAGCGTCGAACTAGTTTGCGCTTCTAAAAGCGACCACGGCGTTGTGACCACCGAAACCGAACGAATTCGAGATCGCAAGAATTTCGCCTTCAGGAAGTTTTCGGGGTGAAGTCACGACGTCAATCGGAATTTCAGGGTCTTGATTCTGCAGGTTCAAAGTTGGCGGTGCGGTTCTCTCGTATAGAGCGAGAACCGTGAAAATGGCTTCAATCGCACCGGCACCGCCAAGAAGGTGGCCGGTTGATGACTTGGTTGCAGAAACGCAAATCTTGTCTAGGTGGTCTCCGAATACTCGCTTCAGGGCGGTGTACTCTGCAATGTCTCCAACTGGTGTCGAAGTTGCGTGAGCATTGATGTGAACGACGTCTTCGATTTTTGCACCGGCTTGGTCGAGTGCTTCGATCATTGCTCTTGCAGCTCCTGTGCCTTCTGGATCAGGCGCTGTTATGTGATGAGCGTCGCTTGTCACTGAACCGCCCACGAGGTACGCATAAATTTTCGCACCGCGTGCAAGAGCGTGCTCTTCGGTTTCAATTACAAGAGCGCCAGCGCCTTCGCCCATTACAAAACCATCGCGTGCTGTGTCGTATGGTCGGCTAGCACCGGCTGGATTCTCGTTGTTGCGCGAAAGTGCGTGCATAGATGCAAAGGCTGCAATTGGCAGCGGGTGAATTGCTGCCTCGCAACCTCCGGCAACCACGATGTCGATGGCTCCAGACTGCAATCTCGCGATGGCATTTGCAATCGCCTCGGTGCTCGATGCGCAGGCCGAAACAGCCGTGCGAACGCCACCGCGTGCTGCGATGTCCATGCCGATTGCAGCTGCCGGACCGTTTGCCATGAGCATCGGAACGGTCATCGGAAGAACGCGGCGAGGCCCAGAAGTGTTGAGCGTGTCGTAGGCATCAAGAAGAGTCCAGACGCCACCGATTCCGGTTGCAAACTCAACAGCTAGTCGCTCTGGAGCAACCTCAGGGGTGCCAGCATCGGCCCAGGCTTCGCGAGCTGCAATGAGTGCAAACTGGCTAGCCGGATCAAGGCGCTTCGTCTCAGGCACGCTGAGAATATCCTTGGCATTGACCTTGGCTTGACCTGCAAACTTGACCGGTAGTTGGTGGCGTTCCACCCACTCTTGTTCGAGGGTCGATATGCCCGACTCACCGGCAAGCAGTGCTCGCCAGGTGGTCTCAACGTTGCCGCCGAGCGGAGTGGTAGCACCCAGCCCGGTGACAACAATCTTGCGGGTCAATTAAGGCCTTACTGAGCCTCGGTGATGAAGTTGACCGCGTCTGCCACAGTCTTTAGGTCGGCGACCTTCTCTTCGGGAATGGTGACGCCAAATTTCTCTTCGGCGTTCATGACAATTGTCAGCATCGAGATTGAGTCGATGTCTAGGTCGTCGACAAAGGACTTGTCCATCTGAACCTGTGTGGTGTCGATACCAGTCTCTTCGTTTACGATTTCTGCGAGTCCGGTAAGAACCTCAGCCTGCGATAGTGCCATGTGAATACTCCTTGATTTGAATTTACAACTACCCTAATTTTAGGGCAGAACGACCACTTGAGCCGCGAAGGCAAGGCCAGCGCCGAAGCCGATCTGAAGTGCCAGTTTTTTCGAGCTGAACTCGCCAGACGTGATCGGGGCGTCTGTCTCGAACGGCACGGTTGGCGCCGCCGTACTACCGGTGTAGGTCCTGTCTCGGGCGATGACAACTCCGCTCGGCACCTCAAGTTGCTTGGCCAGCTCATCGATGATTCTGATGTTGGCCTGGTGGGTCACAATCGCGGCTAGATCTTCTGCTTTGACTCCGGCAACCTGGAGTGCCTGCTTGGCAACCTTGACCATCTCCCAGACGGCCCACTTAAACACAGTGGCACCATCTTGTACCAGCGTCGGCCATCCCGACTCGCCGTCTCGCAGTTCGAGCAACGAAGCTGTCATGCCAACGGCATCCCAGTGTGAACCGTCTGAACCCCAAACGGTCGGGCTTATGCCGGCGGTGTCACTTGGGCCAACGATTGCAGCGCCTGCTCCGTCGGCAAGCAAGAAACTGATTGTTCTATCGGTCGGATCGAGAAAGTCGCTAAGTTTCTCGCCACCGACAACAAGAACGTATTTGGCCATGCCAGAGCGCACTAACGCATCGGCCTGTGCGATGCCATAGCAGTAACCCGCGCAAGCTGCCGAGACATCGAATGCAGGGGCAGGGGTGGCACCAATTTTGTCGGCGAGCAAAGCTGCTGCCGAAGGGGTTTGGTGCGGGTGAGTGATTGTGCTAAATATTACCGCGCCAATTTCGCTCGGGTCGATGCCAGCGCGCTTGATAGCGATGTTTGAGGCTTCAACGGCCATGTCCATGAGACTCACATTTTTACTTGCACGTCTGCGGCTGATGATTCCGGTGCGTCTCTGAATCCACTCATCGCTCGAGTCGATTGGCCCAGCAATCTCATCGTTTGTTACAACAAGATCACCACGAGCAGCACCGAGCGAATAGATGCGCGAAAACCTAACCGGTTCGTATTGATTTAGAGCAGGCTGACTCAAAATGCCTCAATTCGTTGATTGCTACAAACTTAGCGGGTGAAAACCTAGCTGTGATTGTTGATTAGCGACAAAGCCGCCTCCATATTTTCGGGGGTCTTAACTGCTACCGATTCAACGCCAGGCATAGAGCGTTTTGCTAGCCCCGTTAGCGTGCCTGCAGGCGAGAGCTCAATAATCGCCGTGACGCCCTGCTTGAGCATCGAGGCCATACAGAGATCCCAGCGAACCGGGTTAGAGACCTGGCGCACCATCAGCTCGACGAAGTGCTTGCCACTCGACTCGAGTTCACCGGTGGCATTCGTAAATAGCTTCATGGATGGGTCTTGAGGCGTCAAGGTTTGCGCGTACTGCGAAAGAACATCGACAGCCGGCTGCATGAAGCGGGTGTGAAATGCGCCAGCAACCTGCAGTGCAATAACCCTGCTGCCCGCTGGCGCATCCTGTTTCAAAAGTTCGATAGCTTCTGACGTTCCGGCGGCAACGACCTGCCCGCCACCGTTGAAGTTAGCTGGCTCAAGACCGAGTGACTCTAGCTTCTCGAGCACGACATTTTCATCGCCACCAACGACAGCTGCCATCGAGGTCGGTTGAAGGGCCGCCGCTGACGCCATTGCGTTGCCTCGCTTGGTTACGAACCTAATTGCTTCTTCATCGCTGAGCACACCAGACAAAGCTGCAGCGGTTATTTCGCCAACCGAGTGTCCTGCAGCGGCAAGCGTGCCAGATTGTGACCAAGTCGGTGAGTCGAATAGCGCCGCTGCAGAAGCGATCCCTGCAGAAACAATTAGCGGTTGGGCAATCGCCGTGTCTCGAATCGTGTCGGCATCGCTAACCGTTCCATGCTTTAGCAGATCGACACCGCTTGCATCGGCTAAGCGTTCGATTCTTTGCTTGAAGCTCTCGAGTTCAAGCCAAGGCGTGAAAAATCCTGGACTTTGTGCTCCCTGACCAGGGCAGACAATTGCAATCATGTTGAATTTATCCTTCTGTTGTCGAGTCGCTCATTGAACCAAGAACCATGGCCACCTGTAGCACAAACGCCTCGTGCGCGCCGGTGGCATCCCAGCCAATGATTTCGCTGATTCGCTTGAGCCGATAGCGAACCGTATTGGCATGAACAAACAACTGCTTCGAAGTTGCCTCGAGCGATCTGCCGCAATCGAGATAGGCAATAAGAGTCTCGAGTAGCTCAACCGAGTTTTCAGCTAGCGGTTTGTAGATTTTCTCAATCAGTGTCTGCTTGGCTAGTGCGTCGCCCGCGAGCGCTCGTTCGGCGAGCACATCGTCGGCGTGAGTGACTCGCTTTACACTTCGCGCATTTCTTAAAACAGCGAATCCCGAGAGCGCTGCGCGCGCAGAATTGTGTGCCGCCGAAACATCTCTAACCGTTGGGCCGACCACCAGGGCTCCGGCTGCAAAAAATGGCTCAAGCCTCTCCACAATTTCACTAAATGATGTTGCGGACTTGAGGGTCGTGGTTTTCGAAATTTTTCCGACAACCACAATTAGCCGATCTCCGTGTTCACCAATCAGCACGTCTGCGTCACACTTGCGTGCCACTCTCCGCAGGCTATCCGCGTCTAGCGATTGGTCGGTGTTTCCGATTAGAACAAGTGCTGAGCCGTTAGCGCGCCAGCCGAGCGCGGCCACGCGCGAAGCTATTTCATCGGTATTTTCACCGCTGAGAATCGAGTCAACCACGAGCGCTTCGAGGCGGGCATCCCAGAGGCCTCGAGCTTCTGCCGCCTTGGCGTAAACGTCTGCCGCGCTAAAAGCAATCTCGCGCGAGTAGAGCAGAACCGCTTCGCGCATTTGAGCGTCTTCTCGAACCACACGCTCTTCAACAACTTGAACCACTACGCGAATCAGCTGGAGAGTCTGCTGCAGAGAAATCGATCGAAGTAGTTCGCGAGGCGCAAGACCGAAAACGTCTGCCGCAACCCAGGGTTGCGATTTGGGGTTCTCATACCAGGCCAAGAACGAGCTGATGCCCGACTGAGCAACTAGCCCAACCGAAGCGCGCCTTGCAGCTGGCATCTCTCGATACCAGGGCAGTGTGAGGTCGAGTTGCCTGAGGGTCTCGCTGCTCAGCTCACCCGATATTGAGGCGAGCCAAGCGAGTGTCTCTTGCTTAGGCTTCGCCACCGGCAGATCCAGAGGTTCCGGCAGTCACGTCAAGCAGCCTGTAACGCTCGATTGCTTTAGCCGGTGCCTCGGCGTCAATTTCGCCGCGCTCAACCAGCTGCTCAAGAACGCGAACCACAATCGATGGCCCGTCAATCTTGAAGAAACGTCGAGCAGCTGCGCGAGTGTCTGAGAATCCAAAGCCGTCAGCACCCAGCGTTGCGTAGTCACCAGGAACCCAAGGGCGAATCTGGTCTTGAACCGCGTGCATGTAGTCGCTAACACCTAAGAACGGACCTCTGGCGTCGACCAGCTTGTGGGTCAGGTAGGCATCCGGAACTTCAGCGTTCGGATTCAAGAACTTGAACTCGTCGCGTTTCAAACCGTTGCGGCGCAGCTCCGTCCATGAGGTAACCGACCAAATGTCTGCCGATACACCCCAGTCGTCTTGAAGCAATCGCTGAGCCTCGTAAGCCCACGCAACAGCAACACCCGAAGCCAAGATTTGCGCTTTGGGTCCTTCGTGGTTGTTCTCGCTGATGCGGTGAATTCCACGGATGATGCCATCAACATCAACGTTCTCTGGCTCTGCGGGTTGCACGATCGGTTCGTTGTAAACGGTCAGGTAGAACAACACGTTTGGGTCTTTGTGCTTGCCGCCATACATGCGCTCTAGTCCGTGGCGAATGATGTGCGAAATCTCATAACCGCTCGCAGGGTCGTAAGTTATGACCGCGGTGTTTGTCGATGCGAGAAGAGGCGAGTGACCATCGGCGTGCTGGAGACCCTCACCGGTTAGCGTTGTGCGGCCAGCGGTTGCGCCAATCAAGAATCCTCGCGAAAGCTGGTCGGTTGCTGCCCAAATTGCATCGGCGGTGCGCTGGAATCCGAACATCGAATAGAAAACGTAGAACGGAATCATTGGCTGACCCTGAGTCGCATAACTTGTCGCCGCTGCTGTTAGAGCAGCTATCGAACCAGCCTCGTTGATTCCAGTGTGCAAGATTTGCCCGGCAGCAGATTCTTTGTAAGAAAGCAGCAGGTCGCGGTCTACAGAGATGTAGTGCTGACCGTTGGGGTTGTAAATCTTTGCGGTTGGAAAGAATGCGTCCATTCCGAAAGTTCTCGCTTCGTCAGGAATGATCGGCACGATTCGATCGCCGAACTCCGGCGCGCGAAGAAGATCCTTCATAAGTCGAACGAAAGCCATCGTCGAAGAATATCTCGTGCGCGGCGATCAGCGCGCGGGTGTCCTCCACCGAGGGCGCGTGCCGGACCCGTTC
>CAZDKF010000017.1:0-11092 GCA_964505955.1 uncultured Rhodoluna sp.
CAAAGGCCAAAACCGCCGGAGACGTTAGGTTGCTAATAGCTAGGTTTAGTGCGTCGAAAATCTTGAGCTCCTCTGAATAGACTAGAAATACAATACAGGAAATTTATTTCAGTAATCAATTTTCATGCTATTTTGAATGCAGGGCACTCAGCGTGTCGCTAAACCGCCCAGAAAGCAAAGACAGTAAATGAACCAGTGGACTTTCCTCACACACCACGGCCACGTGCTGGTTGCCGTGGTTCAGAACCCAAACCTGACCATCGACCTGATTGCTGCCAAGGTTGGCATCACTTCAAGGGCCACGGCTAGCATTCTGAATGACCTGGTCGAAGCCGGTTACCTGGTCAAAGAGAAAGTCGGGCGCAACAACCGTTACACCGTCCACGGTGAGTTTCCGCTGAGGCATCCGCTGAATGACAAGGCCACTGTCGCCGACCTCTTGGCAATCTTCAACTGACAGTCAGTCACCTTGCTCTAGGTAGAATTTGGCTATGGCTGACTCATCATTCGACATCGTAAGCAAAGTAGACAAGCAAGAGGCGTCTAACGCTCTCACCCAGGCTCAGAAAGAAATTGAGCAGCGCTATGACTTCAAGGGAGTTGGGGCATCAATCGACTGGTCTGGCGAGAAGGTCCTCATGAAGGCCGCCAGCGAAGATCGTGTTCTCGCGGTTCTAGACGTATTTCAGTCGAGGCTGGTCAAGCGCGGCATCTCTCTAAAAAGCCTCGATGCCGGCAAGCCATTCGCCTCTGGCAAGGAATATCGCATCGAAGCCGAACTCAAAAACGGCATCGAGCAAGAGCAGGCCAAGAAAATCTCAAAGATTATTCGCGAAGAGGGTGCGAAGAGCATCAAGTCGCAGATTCAGGGCGATGAACTTCGCGTTTCGAGCAAAAGCCGAGATGACCTGCAAGACCTCATTGCACTTTTGAAGTCAAAAGACCTCGAGGTCGACCTTCAGTTTGTCAATTACCGCTAGTTTCGGTTTTCGTCGACGACGATAATTGGCGCTGTCGCCGGAAACGCGGTTAGCATCTCTTTTTCATTTTGCTTCGCACGCTTGACTACGAACGCCGAAATAATTCCGGCAATCAAAAGCGTAATGGCCGGAAACATAAACGCAACCTGAAGATCTTGCTGAGCTAGTGCTCCCATTATGAATTTTGCCGAGAGCATGGTGAACATGTTGATCATGCTCATGCGCGATAAGACTTGCGCGGTTGTCATGCCCATAACGTTTCCACCCGCGGTGAAGAAGCTAGGCACCTGAGGGCCAACACCCAAACCGGCGATTCCCCAGAATGCGCAGAGCACAACAAGCCCAAGAGTTTGATTGGTTTGGGCTACTAGCGGACCCAACCATATTCCAGCCGCGATCAGAATCGACCCGCAGATAGCTCCCCACTTCGCAAGTTCGCTGATGTGAATGGTCTTCGGAATTCGGTCAACCGATAGGCGGCCAATAATCATCGCAACAGTAAATACCGTGTAAGGAATCGCGCTCATGGCAGGGCTGAGACCCATGACCTCTTTGCTAAACAGAGCACTCCAGTCGATCATTACAACCTCTGGCCAAACGCCCATGAACAAACCGACCGTGAGCAACCAAACATATGGCGGGGTCTTCAACCAAGAAACTTTTTGCTGTCGCTCCACTTCTTTTTTGTGACCGTCGGCCGCCGGTTCAAGCAGCACGCGACCGGCGAAGTGAAAAGCAACCAGGCAGAAAATTCCGCTCAGCGCCATGTGTGATTTGAAGTCAATGAAATTAACCAGGATGCCGCTGATGGCTGCCGACGAGGCCGCGCCAATACTCCAAGCGGCGTGCATCTTGCCGATGATGGTTCGCTTCATTTTCTTTTGCAGCATCACCGAGGCTGCGTTGATGCCGATGTTGTAAACGCTGAATGCCATGGTGTTTGCCACTTGGATGGCAAAAAACATGTAGACGTTTGTAGACCAGGGAAGCAGAATTACAAAAATTGCGATAAAAGTTGCCGCACTGCGAATTATCGGACGCGTGCCAAAGCGGGCAACCAATCTGTTGGTAAACATGAGCGGCAGCAGTGCACCGAGACCCGCTAAACCGATGACTGAGCCCCAAACCACTAGGTTCACGTTAATCTGTTCGATCAACTCAGGAATGCGAGGAACGGTGACCGTGGCGGCGAATCCCTGAATAAAAAACATTAGGACAAGCGCCACCTGCGCCGACCTGGCGCGAGCTTTGCTGAGAGCGGCCAACTAAACCCGCTCCGACTCGCTGCTCGAGTGAATCAAGTTAGCCACGGCCCACAATTCTCTTGTAATCGTCTCGGTCGAAAAGCTTGATTCGTTCGCGACCCTCGGCCGCACCCAAGCGAAGTTCTTCAGCGTCTACCTTCAGCCAATCGTGCCAAGTGACGTAGGCAACTCGCCTGTTCTCGAGCAACTGCACAACGGCCGACTCGTCTGGGCTGGCGGGCTGCCACCACGTATCTCTATCGGCAATCAGGTTAGCCACGGTCTCAAGGGCATCGCTCTTGGTGTGGCCGATCAGCCCGATTGGGCCTCGCTTGATCCAGCCGGTGGCGTAGACCCCTTCTATTTGCTCACCCTCGACTGAGAGCACTCGGCCACCCTGGTTAGGAATCACCCCGGTGCGCGGGGTGAAAGGCACCTCTGGCAGTGCGCTTCCGAAGTAGCCCACGGCACGGTAAACGGCCTGAACATCAAACTGCCTGAATTCTCCGGTTGGCACAACCTGGCCTGTGCCGTCAAGTTTGGTGCGCTCAATCTTGAAAGCCACCACCTTGCCGTCTTCGCCGAGCACCTCTGTTGGCTGGCTAAAGAAGTGCAAGTGCAGTCGTCGGGCGGCACCCGTTTGCGGCTTGCTGCGCAGACCCTCGAGAGTTTTCACCATCACGCGAGTCTGGTTGTTGCTCTCGATTGCCTGCTCTGAACCTTCGTCATATTGAAAGTCTTCGTCGTGAACGATTGTGTCGACACCTTCGAGAGCTGTGGCTTCGCGCAGTTCGAGCGGAGTGAACTTAACCTGAGCCGGGCCGCGTCGACCGAAAACGTGAACGTCGGTGACCGGTGAATTTTTCAGCGCTTCATACACGTAGTGCGGAATGTCGGTGCTGAGCAGCTGCTCAGGAACCTTGATGAGCATGCGAGCAACATCGAGTGCAACGTTGCCGTTTCCGATCACGGCAATCTCTTTTGCGTTCAAAGGCCAAGTGCGCGGCACATCTGGATGTGCGTCATACCAGTTCACAAAATCGGCAGCACCGTATGAACCATCGAGATGAATACCGGCGATATCGAGATCGGCATCCTTGATTGCACCGGTTGCAAAAATTACGGCGTTGTAGTGCTGCTTCAAATCTTCGAGGGTCAGGTCTTTGCCATACTCAACGTTTCCGAAGAATCGAATGTCACCACGATCGAGCACTTCGAAAAGTGCATTCATGATTCCTTTTATTCTTGGATGATCCGGCGCAACGCCGTAACGCACCAAACCGTAGGGTGCAGGCAACAGATCAAAAAGATCGATTGACACATCGAAATCGCGCAATTCAGATTTGATTAGCAAGTCGGCAGCATAGATTCCGGCCGGTCCGGCTCCGACAATTGCGAGTCTTAGTTTTGACATCTTTTCCTTGTGCTTGTTTCTAGTTGTCGCGCTCAACAACCGCGTTTGCAAAGTGGGCTAGGGCACGTTTTGTCTGCCCATCAGGCAAAACATCGAGAGCTGCGATGGCCTCTTGGGCCCAGCTCTTCGCCTCGGCGAATGCCTCTTCGGTAACGGGGTGCTCGCGAAGTTTCGCAACCACCTCGGCCAATCGATCGTCTGAAGATAGGTCTGAATCGATCTCCTCAACGAGTGCCGCGGCTTCGGCATCGGTCTTGGCTAGCTTTCGCAGGAGCAAGACCGGAAGGGTTGGCACGCCAGCCCGCAGGTCTGTGCCAGGGGTCTTGCCCGATGGGCCGGCAGCCGAAATGTCGATGACATCGTCGACTAGCTGAAAGGCCACTCCGACCTTCTCACCGAACTCGCCCAACGGTTGCATGTATTCAGCAGGAGCATTGCTAATCATGACGCCGAGTCTGGCGCTAGCGGCAATCAACGAACCTGTCTTGTCGGCAAGCACCTGAATGTAGTGCTCGATCGGGTCTTGATCTGCTGCAACTCCAACGGTTTCGTTTAGCTGCCCGATGCAGAGACGCTCGAAGGTATGTGCCTGCATTGTGATTGCCTCGATACCTAGTCGCGTTGACAAAATCGAAGCGCGTGCAAGCAAAAGGTCACCAACGAGAATCGCGATTGAATTCGAGAACACATTCTGTGCGGTGGCGACTCCACGTCGAGTAGGCGCATCATCCATGACATCGTCGTGATACAAAGTTGCCAAGTGTGTGAGTTCAACAATCGCGGCGGCATCAATCACTCTCTTGCTGGCACCATCACCAAGAAGTGCGGTGAGCAAAAGCAAAACCGGGCGAACTCTCTTGCCACCGGCTTCAACCAGGTGACGAGCAGCGTTTTGCAGAATCGGGTTGGTGTGTTTTGTAGCCTCGAGCAGCTCTGCCTCGACTAACTCAAGATCTTTTTCGATTTGAGCTAACAGTTCGCGATCTGCGAATCTCTTGAATTGAGAAGGAAGTTTTGCGCTCACTTCTTCTCTTTCTTGCTTGATTTCTTTTTTGGCTTTCGAGCCACGTGAATTGCAACAACTCCGAAGACCAAGTTTTTGTAAACAACTTTTTCGAATCCGGCGGCAATAATCTTTTTAGCAAGCTTCCTCTGCGAAGGCCAGGCAAGAATCGACTCTGCTAGATAGTCATAAGCTTCGGGCTTTTGGCCAGCCATGCGTGAAAATACCGGCAGCAAGCGCTTGAGGTAGAACTCGTATAGGGGTCGCAAAAGGCTGTTCTGCACGCGCGAAAACTCGCAGATCACAACGCGACCGCCCGGCTTGGTGACCCTAAACATTTCGCGCAACGCCTTCTCGACATCAACCACGTTTCTGAGACCAAACGAGATTGTTGTTGCATCGAATTCATTTGCAGCGAAGGGCAAATTGGTGGCATCGGCAAAGACGAATTCGAGTTCTGGATGGCGTTTTCTGCCCTCAGCAAGCATGCCCTGCGAGAAGTCCGAGGCGACCACTCGAACGCCCTCGAGATTGAAGGCGATTGAAGACGAACCGGTGCCGGCAGCCAAGTCGAGAACGCTTTGCCCTGGCTTAGGGGCCACCGCATCACGAACCTTGATTCGCCAGCGATGGGTTTGACCGAACGACAAAAGGTCGTTGGCGCGATCATATTTTGAGGCCACAGAATCGAACATGGCAGCAACCTCTGCGGGTTTTTTGGCCAGGTCTGCTTTACTCACCGGCTAAGTCTACCTGCGTGATTCTGGCTGAAAGAAGGCGACCTATTTGTAAATGAAGTCTGAATCGGGGGTGTTTTTCAATCTTATTGAGCGTCTAATTGCAAAGGCTCCGAGAGCGACCGAACCGGCGGCCATAGTTGTCATCGCTACTGTTGCTACCTGTAAGAACGAGTCTGCAGGTGTCTTGCCAGCAGAGCCGATTGTCTTGGGATCAACTGGCATGTTTGCGTGCGGGTCTATGTTGGCCGCATCAAGAAGCTTGCCTTCAACTGCCCCAACCGGTTGCAGTTGCTTCGGATTGGTCGCTGGATTGGTTACGACTAGGGGTGGAAGAAAGACCTGTTCGACTTCGCCATACTGCTCGCGAATGCGGTTCTGATAAACCTCGTTCTCGTCTTCGTCTTCGTCTTCACTTTCTTCGCTCTCAAATTCGGGCGTAGGAGGTGCTGGCTTTGAGTGAGGAGTGTGGGCAACGGCCTGAGCCACTGCAACCGAGCCAAGAGCGAAAAAGGCAGCAAGGGCAAGAGCGACAATGGCTGCTGCTCTGCGCGACAGAATCACTCTGGCTCCTTCGGAATAGTATGGCTGGTGATGAAAGTTTAACTTTTTATCGAGATTTAAAGAACCCTCTTTGAAGTCTTAACAGACAACCCCCAGCCTGAAATTGGTGCCGATTGACCAGATCTGAAGTGCGTTTGAGCCTTCGTACGACTCGGCTGCCCGACGATTCCGGCTTTTCGATTGTCGATCACTTGCCGCAGTCGGCATCGGCATTTCTGAGAAATGGCCATGGGCTTGTGGGTTGGGGCGAGGCCGTTCGCCTGAGTGCCAAAGGGCCAAACCGCATGCATGAGTTAGCGGCTTCCTGGCGTGCGCTCGTAGAACAGACCGAGGTTCAAGACGAAATGTCAGTGCCGGGCTCCGGCCTCGTGGCCTTTGGCAGCTTCTCTTTTGCCGAAGACAGCGAAGCCGAAAGCGTGCTGATTATTCCAAAGGTTCTTTTGGGCAGCCGCGATGGCGCGCGATGGCTCACGCAAATCGAAGATGCAGACGTCGAGAATTTCTGGGATGCTCCTCAGAGCTATAGGTCAAATGCATCAGTCACGTTGAGCGAAGGGTTGCAGTCGGCAGAAGGCTTCATGCAATCGGTTCGAAGTGCGATTGAGAAAATTCAAACTGACGATTTGAAGAAAGTTGTTATCGCGAGAGATCTAGTTGCAACCGTGCCAAACGACTTCGATATTCGCACCGCGTTGCATCGCTTTGCGACAAAGTATCCAACCTGCTGGACATACTCGGTTGACGGTCTATTCGGTGCGTCACCCGAATTGCTGGTTCGCGTCTCTCACAAGCAAGTTTCTGCAAGAGTTCTTGCCGGTACCGCCGGACGCGGAACAGATCCGGGAGTTGATTTTGCAATTTCAAACGCGCTTGCGGCTTCGAGCAAAAACATTTCGGAACACAGATTTGCCGTGCAATCGCTCGTTGATGAGCTCGAGAAGTTTTGCAGTCAGGTTGATGCAGATAGCGAGCCGTTTAGTTTGCAGCTGCCAAACCTCTGGCACCTAGCAAGCGATGTTCACGCAGTGCTGAAGGATGATGCATCGGTGCTCGACTTGGCGGCGGTGCTTCACCCGACCGCAGCTGTTGCTGGAACACCTACTGTCGATGCGCAGAAACTCATTGCTGAGCTTGAGCCGTTTGACCGCGGTAGGTATGCCGGGCCGGTTGGCTGGATAGGTGCAGACGGCGACGGCGAGTGGGCGATTGCGCTGCGCGGTGCACTGCTGCAAGACAATCAGATAACCGCATACGCGGGCTGCGGAATTGTGGCGGAGTCTGAGCCTGTTGCAGAACTAGAGGAAACCGAGTTGAAGTTCAAGCCAATTCGCGAAGCACTCGCCTAACCCACTGCTAGTAGAGCAAGACCTCGATAAGAACGCGTCCTCTGGTTTGCAGAGCCGGGGCCAGCTGCTCAAGGCGCTCGACCCTGATGTATTGCCAGCCGTAGGCCTCTGCCAGGTGCCAGAAGTCGACATTCTGACGGGTTCTGAACAGGCGATCGAAGGCCTGATCGTCAATTGTCGAGGCAATCTCTAGGGTCTCAAAAATAGTTCCGCCGCCGTCATTGCCGACGATTATCTGCAGGTTCAGGTCGGCATCCGGCTGATCGAAGGCAAGAGAACCAGCGTCGTGCAGAGCCGTTAGGTCACCCATAAGTGCGCGAGTTATGCCGATCG
Organism: uncultured Rhodoluna sp.; assembly: GCA_964505955.1. GTDB lineage: Bacteria > Actinomycetota > Actinomycetes > Actinomycetales > Microbacteriaceae > Rhodoluna. The sequence continues at coordinate 7,622 of CAZDKF010000017.1, forward strand.
ACTCAACGCCGTGATCGCTAAAGAAATCGTGATTCGCAATTGCGATACCTGTGGCTGTCGCGATTGTTCCATCGATGCCGGCCAAACCACGATTTGCGAAAACTGCGATTGGCTTCGCAGGAGCCACCGAGTCTGCTTCGCGAATTAGCCTGCTGGCTCCCAGAACAATGCAGTCATTTTGGTCAGAGGCCAAATAAAGCTCGCGAACCAAATTTGCGCGATCGAGCGTTTCACTGAAGTTGAATTCGTTCTCTTGGTCTGCGGCACGCCAGCGAGCGAGCCACTCGAAATCAACTTCATCGTCGACCGTAATCTCATCGACAAATTGCGCGGCCCGCCTGGCGACATCAAAGAGCCCGTGCGTCTTGCTTCGCACAACAACCGTTTCAATTTTCTCATCGAAGAACAAGGCAGTCACCTGGCGACTCAAAGTTGGTTTGCCAAAGACAATTACACGCCCAATTTGTTTCGCTAGCTCGTTTTGATTTTGCAAAAGTCTTCGGTAGCCGACAATCGCATTCAAACCAAATCTCGCACCAGAAGAAGGTTCTGCGAAAAGAGGCCAACCAAATGACTCTGCAAGCTCGACGGCATCTTCGCCCGCTCCGGCACCGGCGATGACAACGGTAGGCACCTTTGCATCAAGCACTGCCCACTCAATCTCAGGCTCGATGGTCTCGACCTCTAGAGGTGCCGTCTCGATTGACGCCGCGTCTGGGTCAGAACTTGAGAGCGGTTCTCTGAAAGCGATGTTGAATTGCTTCGGGCCACCGGCTTCGCTCATCGCACTAGCGACAGCGATAACCGCATCACGTGCGCGCTTCGCTTCATCGACATCTGCTGTAGGTGCTGAAACATCGAAGACTACCGATACCGCATTGCCGAAGATGTTGAGCTGGTCTGTGGTTTGGTTTGCTCCAACTCCACGCAATTCTTCTGGTCGATCTGCCGTTAGCAGAATCAGCGGTACACCCGAGTGATGCGCCTCTAGAACCGCGGGATGAAGGTTAGCCACCGCCGTGCCCGAAGTTGTGATGACAACAACTGGAGTTTGCGTTGCAAGCGCCGTGCCGAGCGCCGAGAATGCCATCGAACGCTCGTCGATGCGCACGTGAAGCTTTACCTTGCCGGCACTCGCCAACTGCTCGGCCGCAACGGCTAGGGCCTGCGATCTAGAGCCGGGCGAGAGATAGATGTGGCGCACCTCGAGTGTGCCAACCAAGTTCGCCAGAAAATTGGCTGCAAAAACTTGAGCTGGGGCTTGGGTCACTCTTTGCCTTCGTCGTCTTTGCGTAGACGCTCAGAAAGGTCTCGCAAAAACTGAGGATCATCGTCTGGGGCAGCCGGTCTGGGCTTCTGGCGTCGACCCGGGCCACCGATTGGGCGACCGAAGAGAAGGTAGAGAAAGCCGCCAATTGGGGTGATGAATAGGCAGAGCAAAACCCAGATGTACTTAGGCAGCACACGCACCGCATTGCGGTCGGCGCTGGCGGCAAAGACGGTCACAAAGACCGTGAAAACGATCAAAACGATGAGGCCAAAGATTTGAAAACGCATGGCTTAACTCTAATCAGCGAAAACTTAGACTTGAACCGTGAAGAACCCCTGGGTCAACTATTTGGTGCTGAGAATCGGCACATTTTCGGCACTTCTAGCCGTGATGCTAGTGCTGCAATTCGACCCGTTCTTTGCCTCGGCTATCGCAGCCGTTTTGGCTCTCGCAATTTCACTGATCTTTTTTGGCAACCAGCGCGATGCCGTGTCAGAGGCAATCTACCGCGCAAAAAACAAGAAGAACGACTCAGACTCAGACAGCGAAGATTCTGCCGACGACTCTAGAAACTAGCTAATCGAAACAGTTGATAAACCGTATGCGAGCAACAGGGCATATGCCAACGCACCGAAGCTAGTGAGCTTCAAAGCAAGAATTAGCTCTTTCGGTGTGGTTGCCGTTGCGACAATCAAAGTTGCCGGTGCAACAAACAAGAAACTAGCAAATGCGAAAACTGTCGCGGGATAAAGCAATACGAATCCAGACAAAATCAAAAGTGGAATCCAAATCATCGCGAAGTAAATTGCCTTCGCTGCTCGCTTGCCAACCTTCACCGCAAGAGTGTTTTTAGAAACGTGCCTGTCGAGATCGATGTCGCGAATATTGTTGACCATCAGTACGGCAGAAGAGAAAAGTCCGATTGCAGTTGCGCCTGCAAAAGTAACGATCATCACGAGAGAATTCTTTTCGAAGTTCTCGATTTGAATGTAAGCGGTGCCTGCTGTTGCAACCAAACCGAAAAACACAAACACCGACAACTCGCCGAAAGCCGCGTAGCCGTAAGGACTCTTGCCGCCGGTGTAGAACCAGGCGGCGATTATTGCGACCAGGCCAACCGCAACAAGCCACCATATTTGCGTGAGTAAAACAATTGCCAGGCCGGCAACAGCCGCGAGAGCGAAGAACGCGAAAGCCGCACGTTTCACAGCTTCGGGCTTCACCGATTTGCTTCCGGTGAGACGAAGTGGGCCAACGCGCTTCGCGTCTGTTCCCCTGATGCCATCGGAGTAGTCGTTAGCGAAGTTGACGCCAATCTGCAAGAACAGGGCAACCGCGAGTGCCAGCAGGCTGAGCGTTAGGTCGAATGACTGAATAGACGCGGCAGCCCCGGCACCAATGGCCACCGGAGCCACAGCAAGAGGCAAAGTGCGTAGTCTCGCACCTTCGAGCCAGAGTGCGGCCTTGCGCTTGAGTGCCTTCTTGTTATTCGCCAACTGAACCCTTTTCAAATAGTTGCTTGATGGCCTGCAAATCGTGCTTGCCGTTAGTCAATTTTGGCACCCGATCTGCACGCATGATTCGCAACGGCTTTGCCGCTGGGCCCAGATCATCGGCCAAGCGCTGCGCGATTTCATCGGCAACCTCTGGGCTACCTACATAAACAATCGCAACACGTTGACCCCACTCGGAGTCTTCGATTGCTGTTGCTGCCACTTCGACCACACCACCAACATCGCGCGCAACAGCTTCGACGCGGTCTAGTGAAACTTTTACCGCACCAGAGATAAGCACTCGATCTGCTCGACCGAGAACTCGAAGTTTGCCGTCAACAATTTCACCCAGGTCGCTCATCACGAGCTTGCCAATTGCAGCAAACTCGTTTGCAAGCGTGGGCGAAGAGAGTTCGATTCGAGAATCTGAGTTGATGCTCACCGCTATGCCAGGCAAGGGTTTGCCGTCGTAGACAACGCCACCAAATGTTTCTGCAGAGCCGTAGGTTTCAACAACATTCGCGCCCAGTTCGCGCAAGGATTCGAGCAGCTGCGGCGCCGTTGCCTGGCCACCAACCAGAATCGCGTCGTAGGCACGCAGCGCGTTCAACACGCTCTGGTCTTGCTCAGCTGCAATTGCCAAGCGACTGAGTTGAGTTGGCACGAGAGAGGTGAACTTTTTCTCGTCTCGCAGCATTGTGGTATGAC
>CAZDKF010000018.1:0-8608 GCA_964505955.1 uncultured Rhodoluna sp.
TCGGCGCTGGAACCCTGAGAGACATCGCTTTAGCGTTGTTCATTGGAATGTTTGTTGGCACCTACTCATCGATCTTTATCGCAGCCCCTGTCTACTCGCACATGCGCGAGGGTGAGAAGAAGTATCTTGAGGCAGCCAAGAAAGTTCTCGCTAGTCGTTAGGCTTGTTTCCTAGTCATAGGAGTAAGTCGTGAGCGATCCAACCCCGACGACAAGCATCGGCAGCCTTAAGGGCATGTTGCCGAGGCTGTTTTCGAAGCATGGAGCTTACACGGCCGCGCTCGGCGAAATAACTCGCCTGGTCAAGCTAAATCACCCCAAGAGTGACGTCTCTATCATTGAGCGTGCTTTCGTGGCCGCCGAACTCGCGCACCGAGAGCAATTACGCAAGAGCGGCGAGCCATACATCACGCATCCGCTTGCGGTAACTCAGATTCTGGCCGAGCTTGGAATTGGCCCGATAACCCTTGCCGCTGCCTTGCTGCACGACACGGTAGAAGACACCGACTATTCGCTTGCGCAGCTCGAGAAGGACTTCGGACCAGAGGTAGCCATGTTGGTCGATGGTGTAACCAAACTCGACAAGGTCAAGTTTGGCGACCACGCACAGGCCGAAACGGTTCGCAAAATGGTCGTCGCCATGTCGAAAGACATCCGTGTTCTAGTTATCAAACTTGCCGATCGCCTTCACAACGCTAGAACCTGGGGATTCGTGCCTCCAGAACAGGCGAGGCGAAAGGCACAAGAAACTCTGGAGATTTACGCGCCGCTTGCGCATCGTCTCGGTATCAGCACAATCAAGTGGGAACTCGAAGACATTTCTTTCTCGGTTCTTTATCCGAAGGTTTACGAAGAGATCGTGAATCTCGTCGCTCAACGCGCACCACAGCGCGAGGAGTTCATAGCTTCGATTCTCAGTGAAATTGATGAAGACCTGCGCGAGAACAAGATTAAGGGAAGTGTTGCCGGCAGACCAAAGCAGTTCTACTCGATCTATCAGAAAATGGTTGTTCGGGGTCGTGAGTTTGATGACATCTACGATCTGGTCGGAATTCGCGTTTTAGTGAGCTCTATTCGCGACTGCTACGCGGTTCTCGGCGCTATTCACGCCCGCTGGAACCCGGTTCCGGGCCGCTTCAAGGACTACATCGCGATGCCGAAGTTCAATCTCTACCAGTCTCTGCATACAACCGTGATCGGGCCAAAGGGTAGAACCGTTGAGATTCAGATTCGCACCCAGGAAATGCACCAGCGCGCCGAGTACGGTGTTGCTGCCCACTGGAAGTACAAGGAGCAGGCCGGAAAGAGCGGAGAGGTTGCCGACGAAGATCTAACCTGGCTAAAACACCTCACCGACTGGCAGGCCGAGACACAAGACCCCAGCGAATTCCTAGACTCGTTGCGATTTGAAATTGGTGCCAAAGAGGTTTACGTATTTACTCCTAAGGGCAAGGTAATCGGTCTCACGGGCGGCGCAACGCCGGTTGACTTCGCCTATGCGGTTCACACGGATGTTGGCCATCGCACCATGGGGGCTAAGGTCAACGGGCGGCTCGTGCCACTCGAGACGCCCTTGAATTCGGGCGACGTGGTTGAGATTTTCACAAGCAAATCTGTTGAAGCCGGACCATCTAAAGACTGGCTCTCTTTCACAAAGTCACCGCGGGCGAGGGCCAAGATCAAGCAGTGGTTCAGCGCTGAGCGCCGCGAAGATGCCATTGAGCAGGGCAAAGAATCAATTGCTAAGGCGTTACGCAAGCACAACTTGCCGCTTCAAAAGATGATGTCTGGCGAATCACTTCTTTCGCTTGCACAAGATTTGAAGCTTTCTGATGTTGAGTCGCTCTTTGCCGCTGTTGGTGAGAACCATGTTTCAGCTCAGCAGGTGGTTGAGAAACTCGCGGCCTCTCTCGCGACCGATTCAGATGCGGCAGAGGCCGTATTTGAGCTACCAACTAAACCGCGCTCGGCAAACAGCGGACGCCAGGTTTCCGCTGGCGTATTGGTCAGGGGAGATGCAGACGTGATGGCAAAGCTCGCCCGCTGCTGCACTCCGGTTCCGGGCGACAAGATTATTGGTTTCGTAACCCGCGGAAGCGGGGTGTCAGTGCACCGTGACGATTGTCGCAATGTCGAGCAGCTGCGCCTCGAACCGGAGAGACTCATGGAGGTCTCGTGGGCGGCAAACTCCAAGTCGCTGTTCCTAGTGCAAATTCAGATCGAAGCGCTTGACAGATCGGGGCTGTTGAGTGACGTAACTCGAGTGCTCAGCGAACACCACGTGAACATCCTGTCAGCCTCGGTATCCACTCGAAGCGACAGAGTTGCACTAAGTCGATTCGTCTTTGAGATGGGTGACGCCAATACGCTTGAGCACCTATTGAATGCCGTGCGTCGTATTGAAGCCGTCTACGACGTTTACCGAGTCAACAACGGTTAGAACTAGTTGGCTGAAGCCTTGACGGTTGCGAGCCACGCCTTGCGAGCTTCTAGCGCTTCGGTTGCGTTGTCGATTTTCTTCTTATCGCCAGTTGCATTCGCCGTTACTAGCTCTGTTTCAAGCTTTGCAATGGCCGTCTCGAGCTGCGAGATAACTGAATTGCTTCTGTCGATAGATGCCGGGTCGCTCTTGCGCCACTGATCTTGTTCCGCAGCCTTAACCCGAGACTCGATTGCACGAAGCTTGTCTTCAACTTCGCGAATCTTGTCTTTAGGAACCTTGCCAATCTTTTCCCACTTTTTCTGAAGTTCTTGCAGTGACTTCTTCGCGGCCTCTAGACCAGAACTCGGGTCGATGCTCGAGTAGGTCTTAAGCAACTCGAGCTTGGCAGCGAGGTTCGCACCCTGTTCGCCGCTTTCGCTGGCAGCACTAACCTGTCGCGCTGCATAAATCGCGTCACCCGCGGCCTTGAATCGAACCCAAAGCGCGTCATCAGACTTGCCAGGAGTGCGTCCGGCAGCCTTCCAAGCGTCTAGAAGCTTGCGGTATTCGCTAGTGCCATCAGAGCCACCGGCGGCAAGCTTCTCTGCTTGCTCGACGATTGCAACCTTGGTTGCTCGCACAGCTTTGTTTGCCGAGTCGATGCCCGCAAAGAAAGCACGCTTACCTGCTTCAAATTTTGTGCGAGCAGCTGAAAAGCGCTTCCAGATCGGGTCAGCTTCAGCCTTCGAAACTTTTGGACCAGATTTTTGAGCAGCCTGCCATTGCACGAACAGCTCTGCCATCTTCTCGGATGACTGCTTCCACTGGGTCTTTGTCGAATCCTGGTTGGCAATCGCTTCTGCTGCTTCGGCAAGATCCAGCCTCGACTTTAGGGCTGCGGCGGCTGCCTCTTTGTTGGCTGCACTGCGTTGCGCAGATAGTTCGTTGATTTTCGCCTCGAGTGCAGCCACTCTGGTGCGAAGTGAGTTTAAATCGCCAACGGCGTTTGGAGCGACCAAATCAGCGGTCAGTTTCTTGAACTGCGACATCAGGTTGCTCGCTACGACATTGCTTTTGATGCGTTGCTCGAGGATTCTTACCTGTGCTTCGAGGTCGGCGAACTTTGTCTCAAAGAATGCCATTGCGGCCTCTGCAGAGACGTTTGGATACTGTCCGACTTTGCGCTCGGAACCAAGTTCAAAAACGTAAACGTTATTCTCAGCGTCGACTCTTCCGAATTTGTTTGCTGACATGGTTAGCTCCTTTTGCTAGACGCTTTCGCGTTCGTTTACGACTTGATTAGTTTAGAACTATGTCGCCCAACTTGGTTTCGACAACTGGTTTTCCATCGCCCTCTCGGCCTGAGTCTGGTTGAACACCGGCGTCGATGATCGGCTTTAAGCCGTCAAGACCAGCAGTGATTCGACCAAAAACCGTGTAGTCGGGCAATAGCGAAGTATCGGCGTAGACGATGAAGAACTGAGAACCATTTGAGTACGGCGATCCAGAATTGGCCATAGCCAATACTCCGGTCTGATAGACCGCTGTTCCGGCTGCGGTTGCTGGCGGGGCGTTTTCAATCGGACCGAAACTATAACCTGGGCCACCGGTTCCAGTTCCCGTCGGGTCTCCGCACTGAAGAACGAAGAGTCCAGAGGTGGTCAACCTGTGGCACGACACATTCTTGAAGAAATCTTTGCGGGCTAGGTCGATAAAGTTTGCCGTTGCCTGAGGTGCCTTGTCGCCGAAGAGTTCAATCGAGAGTTTGGCATCGTTGACCATCATCGAACCGGTCCAAACGCGACCCTCGGCAATCGCGGGGTCTGGCACTAAAGCTGAGTTTGTCTGACTAGGCGTAGGGGTTGGAGTCGCCGATGGTTCTGCTTCAACAACCTGTGACACCTGCATTGAAGACCAGAGCAGTTGAGAAGTTACGGTGAGCGCAAGAACTGCGAGACCCGCCACCAAGGCAATCCTGTTATCGCGCCTTTTGCGAAGAGCCTGCTTCTCTCGCTGCAACTGCTTTTGTTCGTATTCGGCCAACTTGCCAGAAGTGCTGCTGAATAGGTTTTGCTGCTTCTTTTTCGACGCCAAGATTTCCTCCAGATAATTACCCTTGCCAATTTTACGCATCCTTGGGTCAGATTCTGACGGGTAATCTGGATGAATGAGTGAAAGCATGTTCGAGGGTCTGGCACCACTTGCCGCTCGCATGCGCCCAACTAATTTGAGCGAGATTCTCGGTCAAGAGCACATTCTTCGCAAAGGATCTCCGCTCTATCAGCTAGCTCAGCCAGAAGACCAACGCAGTTTTGCCAGTTCTACAAGCGTTGTGCTCTGGGGTCCGCCTGGCACCGGAAAAACCACTCTTGCTAAGGTCATAGCGCTCACCAGCCAGAGAAAATTTGCAGAGCTCAGCGCGGTTACCAGCGGCGTAAAGGATGTTCGCGAAGCTATCGATCGCGCCAGGGAAGACCGGGAGTCATTTGGCGTAAGCACGATTCTGTTTCTAGACGAGATTCATCGATTCTCGAAAGCGCAGCAGGATGTCTTACTGCCTGCCGTTGAAGCTGGCTGGGTTGTGCTCATTGCTGCCACTACTGAAAATCCGAGCCTCTCTGTGATAAGCCCATTACTCTCAAGATCTTTGTTGCTAACTCTCAATCCGATATCCGATGAGGATCTGCAAACTCTGATTCAGCGGGCAGCAGACGACCCGAGAGGGCTCAAGGGTCGAGTCACCTTGGATGATGCGGTTAGAGCTCAAATTTCGGCATTGGCTGGGGGAGACGCAAGGAAGGCTTTGACTATTCTCGAGGCAGCTGCTCAGACCGTCTTAGTCGGCTCAGATTCGGGCAAGGCCCTAATTACCCTGCACGACGTCGAGGCCTCAATTGACCGAGCCTTGGTGCGATACGACGCTAACGGTGATCAGCACTATGACGTGATTAGTGCCTTTATTAAGTCTGTTCGCGGCAGCGATGTCGACGCTGCCCTGCACTACCTCGCGAGAATGGTTGAGGCTGGCGAAGACCCTAGGTTCATCGCTCGAAGGCTCATTATCCTGGCAGCCGAAGATGTTGGTTTAGCCGATCCGAGCGCACTTACCCTGGCTACGGCTGCGGCAGAGGCGGTTGCCAAAATCGGAATGCCTGAAGGACGCATCCCGCTTGCTGAAGTCACGATTTATCTTGCTCTCGCGCCCAAATCGAACTCCGCGTATTTAGCAATCAATCAGGCAATTGAAGACGTGCGCGCCGGCAAAACTGGCCAGATACCAATTGCGCTGCGCAGTTCCAACTATCCGGGAGCCGTTAAATCCACGGGTGCAGGGGTCGGCTACCGATATCCTCATGACGACAAGCGTTCGGTGGTCGAACAGCAGTATCTAGAGGGCAAAGTGGCCGACTCCAGCTACTATCAGCCCAAAGACCTGGGTGCCGAGAAGGAACTTGGTGAACGCTGGGCACGCCTGAGAAGCATCATCAGGGCGTTTAGAAAGTAGCGCCAAACCCTTTCTTTGGGCCCAATTACCTTGCTAAACTTGCGAGGTTGCCGACTAGAGCAAATTCGTGGCTGCGAATTACTCACACGGTGCGATTTGTCTTATAGCCAGACAAATCCGTGGCAAAAGGTTCGACCTCTCGATCCGCTTTTGTGAACAAAATAAACGCTATTGAGCTTCGGCTCACTGAAAGGAACACGTGTCAAAAACAACACGTACTCGCAGCAAGACTCGTCTGTCTCGCGCACTCGGTATTCCGCTAACCCCAAAGGCAGCGAAGTACCTCGAAAAGCGTCCATATGCTCCAGGTGAGCACGGTCGCACCAAGAAGAAGGCTGACAGTGACTTTGCCGTTCGTCTTCGCGAAAAGCAGCGTCTCCGCGCTCAGTATGGAATTCGTGAAGCTCAGCTTCGCAAGACTTTCCAAGAAGCGAAGCGCGCCGAAGGGCTGACTGGTGAAAACCTAGTTGAGCTTCTTGAGATGCGTCTTGACGCACTCCTTCTTCGCGCTGGTGTCGCTCGAACTATCGCTCAGTCTCGTCAGATGGTTGTGCACCGTCACATCCTCGTCAACGGACAGCGCGTCGATCGCCCTTCTTTCCGCGTGAAGCCAGGTCAAATGATTCACGTCCACCCAAAGAGCGAACTGACTGAGCCTTTCCAGGTTGCAGCGGCCGGAGGACACGTTGATGTCCTTCCTCCTGTTCCTGGTTACATCGACGTTCAGCTAGACAAGTTGCAGGTGACCCTAGTTCGCCGACCAAAGCGCGCAGAAGTTCCGGTTACTTGTGAAGTTCAGCTCGTTGTTGAGTACTACGCGGCTCGATAGAGATTCGGTTTAACTCGGATGAGCGGCGGAGAAATCGCATCGATAATCGCAGCTGGGGCTTTCGCTCTGCTCGTGATTTTCATTGGCGTACCCCTAATCAAATTAGGTGGATTGATCGATGAGACTCGCGAATCAGTTCGCGGGTTGAACGAAACTGTCACGCCGCTGCTCACCGAGGTAACCACAACAGTTACCGAGACAAATAAGGCTCTCGCCAAACTTGATGTAATCACCGAAAACGTCGTTGACGTGACAACCAACATCAATTCACTAGTGGCAGTCTTCAGTGCCTCTGTCGGAGCTCCGCTTTTGAAATTGGCTGGCCTAACGAAGAGCCTGCGCTCTGCTCTGCTAGGAAAGAAGAAGTAAGAATGAAGAAACTATTCTGGTTCGCCACCGGCATCGCTGCTGGCTTAGCAGTTGCCAAGCAAATGCGCGAGAACCCTGAAGCAAGGGCTGCCGTAGAAGATGCTGCCAAGCGCGCGCGAGCTATCGGTGAGGCCTTTACCACAGGCTACAGAGAGCGTGAGTTAGAGATAAAGCGCACCGAAGGCGCAGCTAAGAAGCCAAGAACTGCGGCCAAGAAGCCTGCTACTGCTAAAGCTGCCAAGCCTGCCGCCGCAAAGAAACCGGCCGTCAAGAAGACTGCCGCCAAGCCCACTGCGAAGTAATGCAAACCGCCGAAATCGCCCGGCGCTGGCTCAGTTTCTTCGAGAAGAAACAACACACAGTTGTACCCAGCGCGTCTCTAATTAGCGAAGACCCGACCCTTCTTTTCACTGTTGCCGGAATGGTGCCTTTCATCCCGTTTATGTCTGGTCTCGTTCCTGCGCCCTACTCACGAGCAACGAGCGTGCAAAAGTGCGTGCGAACTCTCGACATCGACGAAGTGGGAAAGACCACCCGACACGGAACTTTCTTTCAGATGAATGGAAACTTCTCTTTCGGCGATTACTTCAAACCGGAGGCGATTGCTTTTGCGTGGGAGTTTTTGACTGGTTCTAGAGAATCTGGATGTCTAGAAATCGATCCTCAGTTGCTTTGGGTAACCGTTTACCAAGACGACGACGAGAGCATCGATCTGTGGCGCAAGATTGCCAACATCCCGCTTGAGCGCATTCAGCGTCGCGGAATGAAAGACAACTACTGGTCAACGGGCCAACCTGGTCCAGCTGGGCCTTGCTCAGAGATTTACTACGACCGTGGCCCTGCCTATGGTCGCGAGGGCGGCCCCGAGGCCGATGAAGACAGATACATCGAGATTTGGAACCTCGTATTCATGCAGTACGAGCGCGGGGCATCGCTCGGTGGGGATAATTTCGAGATCTTGGGCGAGCTGCCAAAGAAAAACATCGACACAGGCATGGGGCTCGAGCGAGTCGCATTTCTCTTGCAGGGTGTCGAGAATCTGTATGAGATTGACCAGGTTCGACCTGTTCTTGATCTGGCTGCTCAACTGGGGGGAAAGACCTACGGTGCTTCGGTCGAGGACGACGTTCGTCTTCGTGTCGTTGCCGACCACGTTCGCAGTGCCCTGATGCTTGTCTGCGATGGTGTAACTCCGGCTAATGATGGAAGAGGATACGTACTTCGTCGCTTGATGAGAAGAACTGTTCGGGCTATGCGCCTGCTAGGAGTTGAGCGCAACACTTTTGCCGAATTGTTCACGACATCGAAGAACGCAATGCGTGACGCCTATCCGGAGCTCGATCGCGAGTTCGATCGAATCATGCGCGTTGCTCTCGCAGAGGAAGAAGCCTTTCTTAGAACCCTTACGGCCGGAACTGTCGTGCTAGAAGAAGCCGTGGTTTTGGCTAGCCAGGGCAAATCCAAGAAAATCAGCGGTGACACCG
>CAZDKF010000018.1:8618-9572 GCA_964505955.1 uncultured Rhodoluna sp.
CGCGTTCTTGCTTCACGACACATATGGATTTCCGATTGACCTGACACTCGAGATTGCAGAAGACGCTGGTCTTTCGGTTGACCGCGATGGTTTCAAGGCGCTGATGGCCGAGCAAAAGGATCGAGCCAAGGCTGACGCCAGAGAAAAGAAACTCGGCGGCACTGACCTGAGCGTTTATGCCGCATTCCGACAGCTCGGAACCACGAAGTTCACGGGCTACGAGGAGCTCAAGACGTCAGCAAAAATCATCGGCCTTATTTCAGACGGCAAAGAATCCAAGACGGCTGCAGTTGGCCAAGTTGTCGAGGTACTTCTAGACCAGACATCTTTCTACGCGGAATCGGGTGGTCAAGATTCTGATGCGGGATTCATTCTTGGCGATGGCTTTGAGCTCGAGGTGCTGGACGTTCAGAAGCCGGTTAAGGGTCTGGTCAGTCACAAGGCGCTTGTTCGCAAGGGTGAGATCTGGCTAGGGCAGAATGCGACAACACAGGTTGATCCCGAGTGGCGATTGGGCGCTGCTCAGGCACACTCGGCAACTCACGTCGTGCATGCTGCACTTCGTCAGGTGCTTGGGCCCGAAGCGCTGCAGTCTGGTTCGTATAACAAACCTGGCTACATGCGACTCGACTTCTCTTGGGCACAGTCGCTAAGTAATGAAACAAAGACTGAGATAGAAGAAATTAGCAATCAGGCCATTCGAAAGAATCTCGCCGTGAGTGCCAGTTTCATGAGCATTGATGAGGCAAGGGCCTTCGGAGCCATTGCATTGTTCGGTGAAACCTACGACGAGAGTGTCCGCGTTATTCAAATCGGCGGACCTTGGTCTCGTGAGCTCTGCGGAGGCACGCACGTATCTCGCAGTTCGCAGATCGGTGTCGTGTCGCTTCTAGGAGAGTCTTCTGTTGGCTCAGGCTCACGAAGGATTGAAGCGCTCGTTGGAATCGAGGCGTT
>CAZDKF010000018.1:9582-11030 GCA_964505955.1 uncultured Rhodoluna sp.
CTTGCCAAGGTGCCACGCGACTCCGTTGAAGACAAGTTTGTGTCGGTGCTTGAAGAACTCAAGGCAACCCAGCGAAAGCTCGCCGCTGTTCAGAGCGCTCAACTCTCTGCTCTAGCTCCAGAGATCGCGGCTAGCAGTCGCGCCGTTGGGGGCTTCTTATTCGCCAATCGCTTTGTCGGAGATATCGACTCGGTAGACACCATTAGAAACCTAGCTTCACAGGTTCGCGACAGAGTCTCACAGACCCCAACTGTTGTATCAATTGCAGGAATCGTTGATTCAAAACCGATGTTGGTTGTTGCCATCACAAAGTCTGCCGAGCAACTTGGTGCTCATGCGGGCAACCTCGTTAAATTGGCCAGTTCTGTGCTCGGCGGTGGCGGTGGCGGAAAACCAGACATCGCGCAGGGTGGTGGCGTTGACCCTTCAAAGGTTGATGCGGCTATCGAAGCCATGGAGCTGAGCCTCGGCGCTTAGAAATGCAAACCGGTCGAAGAGTAGCTCTAGACGTCGGCAAGAAGCGAATTGGCCTTGCGATAAGCGACCGTCATTCAATTCTGGCGAGCCCGCAAGAAGCCGAGCCACGCACAGAGACAAGCGCGGCAAAGATTGTTGCTCGCATTAAGCAGCACTCTGAGGTTGTCGCGATCTATGTAGGACTGCCAGTCAACTTGAAGTCTTTAACAACTGAATCCACCAAAGATTGCGTGGCCTTTGCCAGAGAGATTCAGCAACTACTCGATATTGAAGTGCGCCTAGTCGACGAGAGATTTAGCACAAAGATTGCTTCTCAAAAGCTCTCTACTGCCGGAAAGAATACTAAGCAACAGCGTGAGATAATCGATTCAGAGGCGGCCTCCGTCATACTTGAATCTGCAATCGAATTTGAAAAACGCACCGGGCAATTACCGGGCTCAAGTGTCTCGGAGTACAGATTTGAAGACTAAGTTCTTAGTTCGCCGATTGGTCATTGTATTCGCGGCACTCGCGCTTGTTGCTGTGGTGGTTTTTGCTAATCGCTCGCAAATACGAGACGCTTTCGATCAACTCGCCGGTTCCGATTACACAGGTGGTGGAAACGGAACTGCTGTTCTCCAGATTGAACCAGGGGACGATGGCGCAATCGTTGCACAGGAACTCGTTGACTTGGGTGTTGTAAAAACGTTCAGAACGACTTATCGATTGATTATCGAACGCGATGTCGTGTTCTATCCGGGTAGCTATAACCTCAAGCTACAAATGAGTTCATCGGCCGCACTCGACGCCATCGCTGATCCAAAAAATCGGGCCGCAAACCGCGTTCTTATTCGCGAGGGTCTTAGAATCGAAGACGTCATTGCCGCTCTTGCAAAGGCCACTGGAATATCAAAGAGCGAGTTTGAAAGTGCGAGCAAAGACCTGGCTGCTTTGGGAATACCGACCACCGAGGTAAGCGCAGAAGGCTGGCT
>CAZDKF010000019.1:0-10994 GCA_964505955.1 uncultured Rhodoluna sp.
AGAGCCTCGGTCTTCCAAACCGATGACGCGGGTTCGATTCCCGTCATCCGCTCCATTCAAAAAGCGGTCTTCTGGCCGCTTTTCTGCTTTAACGCTGACACTTCGGGCACCAGTAAAGCTTTCGCCCAACCATCATCTCCAGATTGATTTTGCACCCACAAACCCGGCAGGGTTCGCCGTTTCGCTTGTAAACGAAGTTTCTATCTGCCTTGCTAGGTCTCTTAGTGAACAACTCGTCGCGGGTGATCATAAAAGAGGTCTTTACTCCTACTTTCATGAGCTTCACCGAATCATCCCAGAGCGCTTCAACCAGCTCTCGATTTAGTTGATTGCCAGGGGTGTGCGGTTCGATGCCGGCGCGAAAGAGCAATTCGGCGCGATAGACGTTGCCGATACCGGCAACGACATCTTGGTTCATGAGCAATTGGCCGATCGCGATTTTCGAACCGAGCACCTTCTCGACGAATCGCAGCTTTTGCTTGCCTCTGGGGTCTGCGTTGAGCGGATCAGGCCCGAGCCGCCTCTCAACCTTGGTCACCTCACTGCTATCGACCACCTCGCAGACGGTTGGGCCGCGCAGTTCAAAGATTGCCTTGGTCGAGCGAAAGCGGGCTCGCACCTCACCCGTGACCTCGGGAAAGCCATCGGGTGAATGCATGCGCCACTTGCCATAGATGCCAAGGTGAATTCGCAAGGTGAGGTCGTTGTCGAACTCGAGAAACAGTTGCTTGCCGATTGCGCGGGCGCGGGTCATAGTGCGACCCGAAATTAATTTTGCGTCTTGGCTAAATCTGCCCTGCGGAGAATCAACGAACACTGCCTCGCCAACGAAGAGCCGAGTGAAGTCGTTCGCGTTTCTATGAACGGTATGACCCTCGGGCAATTACGAGACTTCTCCGCTTTGCTCGAAGTTAGCAATCTTCGCAATTCTGCGAGCGTGGCGCTCGTCAAAGCTAAATGGCTCGGCGATGAAAATCTCGACAAGCTTTAGCACTTCTTCGCGACTGTGCTGTCTTGCCCCGACAGCAACAACGTTCGCGTTGTTGTGCTCGCGAGCAAGTTTTGCTGTCGATTCGTTCCAAACCAGCGCCGCGCGAATTCCCTGAACTTTGTTCGCCGCTATCTGTTCACCATTTCCTGAGCCACCCAGAACAATTCCAAGTGCTTCGATTGAAGCCTGCTCATCGCGCACAACAGCAAGTGCAGCGTTGATGCAGAAAGCCGGATAGTCGTCGAGCGGATCGTATTCTGCTGGTCCGTGATCGAACACTTCGTGACCTTGATCGCGCAGCTGTTCGATCAAAAAGTGACTTAGCTCGAGACCCGCGTGATCGGTGGCTATGTGAATTCGCATATTTCCTACTTCGCTCGCTCTGCTCGCAACAACCATAGATATGTAACCAAAGCACCAACCAGGCAAGAGAAGAAAGTAACAAGTGCCAGTCCGCTGACAACGTCCCTCGTTTGCTGGCGCTCAACCAGAGTTCCCGCTGAAGATGCGACAATCGCACTGATTAACAGGCTGCTGGAAAAAACAGTAACCGCAGCGGTCACGGCGATGTTCACAAGCAATCTGAACGTCTTTGACTTCCGGCGAACAAAAAGCCCAATAACCGCCCAGAAAGTGAAGGCCGGCAGCAGAAAAATCAGCGCTGAGTTCGAGAGCATGGCAAACCCGGTTTCGATGCTCATGGTCGAGAGCGCGAAGGTCAGCAGAATGCCCAAAATTGCAACGGCTAGCACGGCCGAGGCTTCGGTTAGCGGGGATGGCTTCAAGTTCATAAAGACTAGGCTAATTGACGAAATCGCCAAACGACACAGGAGTCAAATTGCCAGGAGAAAACCTCACTCGCCTCGAAGCGTCAGACCGCGCCAAACTGCTCAAGGTTCACAGTTATGACGTCGAACTAGACCTAACTCAGGGTGACGAAACCTTTGCTTCGAAGACCACTGTGTTGTTTGCGGCCCACGAGGTTGGGGCGAGCACATTTATTGATGCCATCACGGCCAAGGTCCGCAGCATCACACTAAACGGCGAGTCACTCGACGTCGCAAAGCACTCCGACGGCATTCGCATCGAATTGACCAATCTGCAGAGCGAGCACGAGCTCGTGATTGATGGCGACGCGTTCTACATGAACACCGGTGAAGGTCTTCACCGATTTGTCGACCCAGTCGACAGCGAGGTTTACCTCTACACACAGTTTGAAGTTCCAGACTCGAGGCGCATGTTTGCCGTGTTCGAGCAGCCTGATCTCAAAGCACTCTTCACTTTCATCGTCACCGCTCCAGAAAACTGGAAGGTTGTTTCGAACCAGCCGAGCCCGACACCTGTCTCTCTCGGCGAGGGCAAGGACAAGTGGCACTTCGCGCCAACGCCAAAAATTCCGAGCTACATCACAGCGCTAATCGCAGGCCTTTATGTTGAGACCCGTTCGCAACTGACATCGTCTGATGGTCGCACAATTCCGCTCGGTGTCTACTGCCGTGCATCACTCGCACCATTCATGGATGCCGATTACATCTTTGACAAGACTCGCGAGGGATTCACATTCTTCGAGAAGCAGTTCGACGTGCCATACCCGTTCGAGAAGTACGACCAGCTTTTCGTGCCGGAGTTCAACGCTGGCGCAATGGAAAACGCAGGAGCGGTTACCTTCACCGAGACCTACGTCTTTAGGTCAAAGGTTTCAGACGCAACAAAAGAGCGTCGCGTTGTCACGATCTTGCACGAACTAGCGCACATGTGGTTCGGCGACCTAGTAACCATGAAGTGGTGGAACGACCTTTGGTTGAACGAGTCTTTTGCAGAATATGCTTCGACTCTTGCTACCGCAGAGGCAACCGAATGGCACGGAGCGTGGACTACTTTTGCGGCTCTTGAGAAGTCATGGGCTTACCGCCAAGACCAGCTGCCTTCGACTCACCCGATTGTTGCCGAAATCAACGATCTCGAAGATGTTCAAGTGAACTTCGATGGAATCACCTATGCAAAGGGAGCTTCGGTTCTGAAGCAGCTTGTCGCCTGGGTTGGTCAAGACAAGTTCATGGCCGGCGTTAGCGCATACTTCAAGAAGCACGCATACCAGAACACCGAATTGGTTGACCTGTTGCGCGAGCTCGAGGCCCAGTCTGGTCGTGACCTGCAGAGCTGGTCGAAGAACTGGCTCGAGACCGCCGGCGTGAACACCCTTCGCCCTGAGTTCACAACCGACGCAGCCGGTGTTATCACCAGCTTCGCCGTTTTGCAGACCGCAATCGCAGAGCACCCAACCATTCGCCCGCACCGCATGGTTATCGGTTTCTACAACCTCGAGGGGGGCTCGCTAGTTCGAGTGCACAGACTAGAGCTTGACGTAGACGGCGATCGCACCGAGGTCGAGGCTTTGGTTGGCCTGACTCAACCTGACCTTATTCTCTTGAATGACGAAGACCTTGCCTACGCCAAGATTCGTCTCGACGAGCGCTCACTCAAGACCGCTATCGATCACCTAAGCAAGTTCGACGACTCGCTGGCTCGCACAATCGTGTGGGGTGCTGCCTGGGATGCAACCCGAGATGCCGAAACGAGCCCTCGCGAGTTTGTGAAGTTGGTCTTGAACAACATCGCAACCGAAACCGAATCGACAACAATCCTCACCCTGTTGCGCCAACTGGTCACCACCGGAAACATGTATGTAGCCGAGTCGCACCGCCAAGAAGTTCTTGCCGAAATTGGCGACGGGCTACTTTCGATTGCGAGAGCAGCAGAGGCCGGTAGCGACATCCAGTTGCAACTAATCAAGTTCTACCCGCAGTTTGCTCGCACAAAAGAGCAGCTCGACGCACTCGAAGCATTGCTATCGGGAGCCGAAAAGCTTGGTGGTCTCGAAGTTGATGCCGACCTGCGCTGGGATCTGCTCACCGGACTCGTCGTTGCCGGTCGTGCCGGTGCAGCAGAAATCGATGCTGAGCTCGAGCGCGACAACACAGCTAACGGTCAGAAGGCCGCTGCTGGCGCAAGAGCCGCGATTCCGACGGCAGCAGCGAAGCAGCAGGCTTGGGCAACTCTTGTTGAGAGCAAAGACCTTTCGAACGCACTGGTCAACTCGGCAAGCCTAGGCTTTGGTCGCGTTCACGACCTCTCGCTGCTCGAGCCATTCGTAAACCGCTACTTCGAGAACGCTCTTCACGTTTGGAAAATGCACACCTTCAAGATTGCCGAATACCTGATGATCAACCTGTATCCGGTATATCTCGCAAACGAAGCGCTTGCCGCCAAGACTCGCGAGTGGATCGCCAAGCCAGAAATCAAAGAGATTCCTGCGCTGCGTCGAATCATGATTGAGAACTTGGCTGCGGTTGACCGTGCGCTTGCGGCTCAGAAGCGCGACGAGTTGAGCTAAAGATGCAAGACCTAGCGAACTGGTGGCCCGAATTCTGGCAACAGTGGCAGACGCCGATTCGAATTCTTGCGATTCTGCTCGGCACACTTATTGCTAGGTGGATTCTTCTCGCTTCGGTGCGCAGAGTGCTCAACAAGGTTGAGAACGGCACCAACGGCAAACTAAACCACCCTGATGCCAAGCAAGCGAGCCAATCGCCAATTGCAAAGGCTCGCGTTATTCAGCGAGCAAGAACGCTGGCATCGGTTCTTTCGAACCTAATCACCTGGTCGCTGCTGCTGTTCGCAGTTGGCGCGGTGCTTAGCGAATTGGGTGTTGCGGTCGGCGCTCTTGTGGCCAGCGCCGGAATTTTGGGAGCCGCACTTGGCTTCGGTGCGCAAAGCCTTGTGAAAGACCTCATCAACGGTCTCTTCATAATCTTCGAAGACCAGTTTGGAGTCGGAGACAGCGTTGATCTGGGTGAAGCCCGGGGCGTGATTGAGAACGTGGGCTTGCGAGTTACCCAGGTTCGAGATGTCAACGGCGTGCTCTGGTATGTGCGTAACGGAGAAATCATTCGGGTCGGCAATCACTCGCAAGGATGGTCGCGTGTGATTCTCGACATTCCACTGAGCTACAAGGTCAACATCGAGAAAGCACGCGAAGTAATTCTCCAAGCGGCAAAAGAATTGGTGAAAGACCCTAACTTCGCAAAGCGCATGCTTGGTCAACCAGAAATCTGGGGCATCGAGTCGATTACCGCAGATCAGGTCGTCATGCGCTTGGTTCAACAGGTTGGCCCGCAAGATGCCGACGACGTTGCTCGCGAACTCAGATTGCGTGTCAAGAAGAAGCTCGACGCCGCAAAGATCACTTTGGCGTCAGACAAGAATTCAATTTTCGTTGATGTGCCTGACAAGGCAAAAAAGCCAGAAAAAGCAAAAAAATAATTGTCACACGAGAATGAATTTGAAGACGCCGAACGCGTAGAGACGGTTCGCATAAAAGGGCTCGGCGGCGAACTCGACATTTCTGGAAACTTCTACGAGCGAGTCGGCGGCAGCAAAACCTTCGAGCGACTTGTCGCGAAGTTCTATGAAGGCGTTGCGCAAGATGACATTTTGCGCCCGATGTATCCAGAAGAAGATCTCGGCCCGGCCGCCGAGAGACTGCGCATGTTTCTCGAGCAGTACTGGGGTGGGCCGACCACCTATCAAGAGCAGCGCGGTCACCCACGTCTAAAGCTTCGCCACGCACCATTCAAGATCAACCCGCTTGCTCGCGAACGCTGGCTTTTGCACATGCGTGCCGCTGTTGACTCAATTGAATTGCCGCAGCTGCTTGAGGCCGAACTCTGGGGTTACCTAGATCGTGCGGCGACCGCCATGCTCAACACCTTCGAAGAGTGACTTCGCGTTAGCTCTGCTAGGCGACTCGTGCAGCCTCACGCGCAATAACGTGACCGAACTCGGTGCTTAGGCGCACCCAGTTTTCAGCGAAGTAAATCGAAACCTGCTCGTTTTCAGTCATGAAGCCGAGTCCGGCTGCCACGAATGCAGCGCCAGTAGGAATGCGGGTGTCGCTCTCGATTCCCCTGCCCCAGATTTCTCCACGGATGCGTGCCGCGATTGGTCCGCCTACCGAGGTTGGCAAAGTGTCTGCTACCTCTTGAATTCCAGCCCTGGCGATGGCGGTTAGCTCTGTCTCTTCGATAACTCCCCCCGCTACCCAGCCAGATCGCGGAGGCGAAATTCCTGCCCAGGCCGCGCGCTGACCCGCCTCTGGCACATCGATGCGAAAGTCATTTGTGCCACTTTCGAGCACACGAGCCAAACGGTCGAGCACAGCGCTAATCGCAACGAGTCGGTCTACCTCGGCCTCGGCGGCAAGTTCGGTGGTGCGCAAACCGATGACTGTCAGGCCGCCATCCAAGAGCGAGCCCGAAAACAGCGGAGCCACGTAAGCGGCCAGCACATTGCCATAGGCGCGCAGTCGAACCAAGCCGTCTGGGTCTAGTCGCTTAGCCCTCGAGAGGTATGACTGCAAATCTTTTGCCGACTGTTCATCAATTAGCACGAAGTCTTTATTCATCGTTATCTAAACTACCTTTTGCGCCCATCTTTCAGCGCCAGTTCGGAGAATCATGTCAGTTCCAATTCCAGAAAACCCTCTGGACGACCTGCTGAGAACTCTGAATCTAACCAAACTTTCTTCAGCACCGAATGGCGAAGACATTTTTGAGGGTCCATCTCAGTGGATGCCACACGGCCGCGTTTACGGCGGACAGGTGTTAGCGCAGAGCCTGGTTGCTGCAACGCAAACAGTTGAGACCGACGGCATCAGAAACGTGCATTCATTGCACGGATACTTTCTTCGACCAGGCGACATCGACCTGCCAATCAAGTTTTCTGTCGATCGACTTCGCGACGGAAGAAGTTTTAGCACACGTCGAGTGCAGGCATTTCAAAATGACCTGCCGATTTTTTCAATGATTGCTTCTTTTCAAGACACCGACCCTGGCCTCGACCACCAGGATGAGTTTCCTCAAGACATTCCAGATCCCGAGTCGCTTCCAACTGCAGCTTCCCTTCTTGGCGAAAGCGAGCATCCGGTGGTTCAGTATTGGGCAAAGGCGAGGCCTTTCGACATGCGTCACGTGACAGCTCCAATTTTCTTTAAGGTCGAGGGCGAACGGGTCGCGCATCAAGCCGTGTGGATTAAGTCGCTCGGCGATTTGCCCGACGACATGCAGATTCACAGAGCTGCGATTGCCTACGCCAGCGACTACACGATTCTCGAGAGCATCTACCGCAGGCACGGCATCGCTTGGGCTCACCGCGGACTAAAGTCGGCCAGCCTCGATCACGCCATGTGGTTTCACCGTGACGGCCGCGCAGACGAGTGGATGCTCTACGTTCAAGAGTCACCAAGCGCGCAAGGCGGTAGGGGCTTGTCGCTTGGCCGCATCTTCAATCGCAAGGGTGTGCTATTGGCAACCGTTGCCCAAGAGGGCATGGTTCGAGTTCCCGAGTTCGGCGAGTAGCAGCTCGATTAACTAGTCGCGAGTCAGGCGGCGATAGGTCGAACGATGCGGCTTTGCTGCCTCTGCACCAAGACGTTCGATCTTGTTCTCTTCGTATGAGTCAAAGTTTCCTTCGAACCAGTACCAGTTGGCGGGGTCGTCGTCGGTGCCTTCGTAAGCCAAGATGTGCGTGGCGACTCTGTCGAGGAACCAGCGATCGTGAGTGATGACCACCGCACAGCCCGGAAACTCCAGTAGCGCGTTTTCGAGGCTAGACAGGGTTTCGACATCGAGGTCGTTTGTTGGCTCATCGAGAAGCAATAGGTTTCCGCCTTGCTTCAAGGTGAGAGCGAGGTTTAGTCGGTTTCTCTCACCACCCGAGAGAACGCCCGCAGGCTTTTGCTGATCTGCGCCCTTGAACCCGAAGGCTGCAACATAGGCGCGCGATGGAATCTCGGTGTTGCCGACCATCATGAAATCGAGACCGTCAGAAACAACTTCGAAAAGGGTCTTGTTTGGGTCGATGCCCGCACGCGATTGGTCGACGTAGGAGATCTTTACGGTCTCACCGATTTTCAACTCACCGCCGTCGAGCTTCTCTAGACCAACGATGCTCTTGAAGAGAGTTGACTTTCCAACACCGTTTGGCCCAATTACTCCATCAATTCCATTTCTTGGTAGTGAGAAGCTCAGGCCGTCGACCAAAACGCGATCGCCGAAGCCCTTTTTGATGTTCTTTGCTTCGAGCACGATGTTTCCGAGTCGCGGACCAACGGGAATCTGAATCTCTTCGAAATCGAGTTTTCTATCGCGATCGGCAGCAGCTGCCATTTCTTCATACTTGGCCAAACGTGCCTTCGACTTAGTCTGACGTGCCTTTGAATTTGAGCGCACCCACTCGAGTTCTTCAGACAGACGTTTAGCAAGCTTGGCGTCTTTCTTGCCAGCTACTTCTAGTCGCTCGCGCTTCTTTTCTAGGTAGGTCGAGTAGTTGCCCTCGTATGGGTAAGCGCGACCGCGGTCGAGTTCGAGAATCCACTCGGCAACATTGTCGAGAAAGTAACGGTCGTGAGTTACGGCGAGCACGGCACCCGGATACTTTGCCAGGTGCTGCTCAAGCCACAAAACCGACTCGGCGTCGAGGTGGTTGGTTGGTTCGTCGAGCAAAAGCAGGTCGGGCTTCTCGAGAAGCAACTTGCAAAGTGCAACGCGCCTGCGCTCTCCACCAGAGAGGTGGGTTACCGGAGTGTCACCCGGTGGGCAGCGAAGCGCATCCATGGCTTGCTCGAGTTGACTGTCGAGATCCCAGGCATCCAGGTGATCAATCTGCTCTTGCAAGACACCCATCTCAGCCAGCAGGGTGTCGAAGTCTGCATCGGGCTCGGCCATCTGAGCAGAAATCTCGTTGAATCGGTTCAGCATGGCTTTAGTTTCTTTAACCGCGAGCTCGACGTTTCCGAGAACAGTAAGACTCTCGTCAAGCGGCGGTTCCTGCAACAGGATTCCAACGGTGGCGTCTGTGGCTAGGCGTGCTTCGCCGTTGCTTGGCGTGTCGATTCCCGCCATGATCTTGAGCACGGTGGACTTACCCGCACCGTTTGGCCCGACAACGCCGATTTTGGCTCCAGGGAAAAATGCCAGAGTTACGTCATCAAGAATGACCTTGTCGCCGTGCGCTTTGCGCGCCTTGATCATCTGATAGATGAATTCAGCCAAAGTAGTTGTCGCTTTCAATAGATGGCGCTCTCTCGCGCCGCATGCTGTCGGAAAGAGTTTATCCGACCAATTTTGGCTGCATCTTGAGCACTGAGAATGCACGCATTGCGAGAGAGCACCAACCCCTGTTTCGAGTCGAGTCTCGAACAGAGGTTTGGCGCTGAGCCGGCAGGCAGAGGGGGTCGCCTGCCGACCCAGCAGTCTATGGGCTACTTGGCTGCGACGAGCTCTTCTTCACTCTCGTCTTCACTCTCGCTATCGTCGGCAGGGTCTGGCTCGCGCACCAAGACGGTTCTGGTGAAGACAGCAGTGCCCCAGGTCAGATCGTGACCGAGGGCTTCGGCTTCAACCTCAACCGATGTGCCAGCTCGTTCGCCGTTATCCCAGTCGCGAACTCTCAACTTGCCGGTGACCAATACGCGTTCGCCCTTTGAAATGGAACCGGCCGAGTTGATCGCTAGCTGGCGAAATGCGGTGACCGTGAACCAGTTGGTTTCGCCGTCGACCCACTTATTTGCGGTGCGGTCGAATCTGCGGTGCGAAGCCGCCATTCGAAAAGATGTGATTGGCAAACCATCTTGGGTTACCAGGTGACGCGGGGTTGTGGCTACAAGCCCTGAAACAGTGACAATCTCTGACAACTTCTACCTCTTTCTATGCAATCACTTGATCGCTAGTAAGAGATTGGCTGAGAGAAGTTGTGTGTGGTGAATGAAAACTAAATCTGTGGATAAGTCGGAGAAATTCGCGACGTTTGAAAAAGCTGTTAGTTAGCGCAGGTACTCGGTGAACTTGGCGCGCACCTTTGCCATTTTTGGCGCGACGACCGCGTTGCAATAACCCTGATTCGGATTCTTTGCGAAGAAGTCTTGGTGGTATTCCTCGCCCATCCAGAAAGTTTCGACAGGAACAATCTCGGTGACAATCGCCGGACCCCACAAATCGATTGCGCGATCGCGTGCGGCTTCGAACATCTGGCGCTGCTCGTCGTTCTCATAGAACATCGCCGAGCGATACTGGGTTCCGACGTCGTTGCCCTGACGGTTTAGTTGGGTCGGATCGTGAAGTGTGAAAAACATGTCGAGGATTACTTCTGCGGGAACGACGCCTTCGTCGAATATCACTCTGGCCACTTCGACGTGCCCGGTGTTTCCATCGCAAACCTGTTCATAACTTGGATTCGCTACCGCACCGCCCATGTAACCAACCTCGACATCTTCAACACCTTTGAACTGCATGTATGTGCTGTCGAGACACCAGAAGCAACCGCCACCCAAAACGAAACTATTCATCTCACTAGCCTAGGCTTTTGCAATGAGCCAAAACCAAAAGCACCCCACTCTTGGCGCATTTTTGGCAATTTCAAGCTCGCTGCTGTTTGGACTGAATGCAAGCACCACCAAAGTACTAATCGATAGCGGCATTACGGCCGAGCAGCTAACCCTCATGCGCTCGGGCGCTGTCGCGGTGCTTGCCGGTCTGTTCCTGGCCGCAACCAAGCCGAAAGCGTTCAAGATCACTTGGCGTGAGGTGCCGTTTTTCATCGCATTCGGTGTCGTGGGCGTCGGCTTGATGCAGTGGGCTTACAGCAACGCGGTGGCAAATCTGCAGGTTGGCGTGGCTCTGCTAATCGAGTACACGGCCATCGTGACTGTGCCAATCGCCACTTACGTGCTCTTCAAAGAAAATGTGCGAGGTCGAATCTGGATTGCGGTTGCGCTGGTGCTCGGCGGTTTGGCTATCGTGGCAAGACCCTGGTCGACCGGACTGAACCCCGAAGGTGTGACGTACGGCTTCATGGCTGCAATATTCTTGAGCGCTTACTTCATCATGGGTGAGCGAATTCAGCGAACGCGAGATGCTCTTTCAACGATGTTCTATGCATTCTCTGT
>CAZDKF010000020.1:0-2267 GCA_964505955.1 uncultured Rhodoluna sp.
AGCTTGCATTTGGTTTGTATCTGCATGAACATCTAACTTGGAGCCATCATCATAGAAAGCTCGATATAGCGGTTTTAATGGAACAAGATCTAGCCAGTCCTTAATGTCTTCGCCAACGCAAGCTAATGCATCTGAGATCAAATCAGGCATAGTTAAAACAGATGGCCCGGTATCAAATGAGTAACCTGATTTTTTAAGTAGACCATTGCGTCCGCCCGGTACAGACTCTCGCTCAACAACAGTAACTTTTCGGCCCGCACCAGCCAGGCGCAGTGCTGCACTTAGTCCAGCAAGTCCGGCGCCGACAACTACAACATGATCAGTTGGACCTTTTACCATTGCGGCCATCAGTTAGATCTTTCTGTTAGTAGCAAGTACTGCTAATTCTGTTAATAAATTAATTCCAGCAGGAGTAATTCCACCATGTTTTAGTGCCGCAAGGGAAGTATCCGTTAGCGCTTTGATCATACTTTCGATGTGAGAAACAGCACCTGTGCTAATAATTATCTCTTGCAGAAGTTTTATCTGTTCACTACTGAGGTTTGGGTCACCAAAGTTTGACTTTAAATCTTTTAATTGCACATTTGTTGCCCGATCCATAGCTATTGCGATTAGTGCAGTTCGTTTTCCCTCTCTTAGATCATCACCAGCTGGTTTACCTGTGAGCGAAGGATCACCAAATACTCCAAGCAGATCATCACGTAATTGAAAGGCTTCTCCTAATGGAATTCCATAATTTGTATATGAGTTAATTAAGTCATCAGAAGCGCCAGCGAGTGAGGCGCCAAAGTGAAGTGGTCTTTGAATCGTGTACTTACCTGATTTATATCTAGCCACCTTAAGTGATCGTTCAACATTTTGTGTTCCCAGAGACTGTTCATAAACATCTAAATACTGCCCAGCCATTAATTCGACTCTCATTTCATCGTAAACTGGTAGAGATCTAATTAATTGATCATTTTTAATACCAGAAGTGTGCAGCATTTGGGCAGACCAAATCAACGCCAAATCACCAATCAAAATTGCAGAGGACCTGCCAAACTGTGATGCAGAACCGATTAACTGGTTTTTTGTATGCATTTTTTCAAATAGCTTGTGGATACTTGGTGATCCTCTTCTTGTATCTGATTCATCCATAACATCATCATGAATAAGTGCGCATACATGGATTAGCTCAAGGGATGAGATAGCCTTAATTAGCTCAACGGATGTTTCTGCACCAGCTCCTACTATTCCTACATATGCAAAAAGTGGGCGCAATCTTTTGCCGCTATCTAGAAGGAAAGTTTCAATTGCCGTAGCAACACTTGTTTCGATTTTGATGTTTGCCTGGCCGCTGCTAATCGCAACCGATAGCCAAAACGAGAATCTTTTGGCACAGGCCGTATTCATGGCGCTGATGCCCCTAATCATCGCAATAGTGCTAGTCGAATTTTCGACAGGTGAAATCGGTTCGCGCCAACTCGCCATTTTGGGAGTCATGACGGCAATCAACGCAGTCGTTCGTTTGCTAGGTGCAGGCACCGCCGGAATTGAAACTGCATTCTTTCTGATCATCATCGGCGCATACGTGTTCAGAAGTGGTTTCGGTTTCATTCTCGGCAGCGCATCTATTTTGGTTTCGGCACTTCTCGGTGCCGGCGTCGGCCCTGGGCTTGCGTTTCAAATGATGGCCGCCGGTCTTATAGGAATCGGCGCCGGAGCTCTGCCGAGATTCAAGGGCAAGTTTGCGCAGCTGCTCACTCTCTGCGTTTATGCGGTCTTGGCGAGTTTCGTCTATGGAGCACTGATGACACTTTGGAACTGGCCGTTCTTGGCGGGCACAGACTCATCGGTGTCTTATGAAGCCGGCGCTAGATTAGGTGCGAACCTGCTGCGCTTCTTAAACTACGAGATTGTCACCGGCGGTTTGCTCTGGGATGCCGGTCGCGCAATCACGACCTGCGTGCTGATTCTGCTTGCGGCACCAGCGTTGCTCACGTCACTGAGACGAGCGGCTAACCGCGGCGGCTTCGAGAACTAGGGCTAAACCCGCCACGATGGCACGCGCCACCCGAAAATCATGACGGCTAGGCGAATCGCCACGGTCACTAGCGCTCCGACAGCAACGGCTAGCGCTGCCGGCCAGGCGAGCCAGTGGGCGAAAACCACAACCCAACAGCCCAAAAATGCCACCGAGGCGTAGGGCTGGTGATCAGTGAACGCTCTGGGCACCTGGTTAGTAAAGATGTCTCGAAGCACGCTGCCAAAAATAGCGGTTATGACAC
>CAZDKF010000020.1:2277-3725 GCA_964505955.1 uncultured Rhodoluna sp.
ATGATTACGGCAACAATCGCAGATGTTCCCGACTGAAGCGCAAGCATTGTGCCACCGCTGGCAAAAACGCCGAGGCCTATCGCGTCTGGCCACTGCATGGCACGCTCTGTGAACTCGAGGTGACGCGCCCTGAAGAAAATCATGGCAAGACCGCAGATCACAAGAATTGTCCAGATCCACCAGTCGTTGGCTATCCAAAACAGCGGGCTTCGATCGAGCAGAATGTCGCGCAGGGTACCCCCACCGAACGCGGCAACAGCCGTGACCATAGCCATGCCTACAATGTCGAGTTTCTTTCGTGCGGCTTCGATCAGACCAGAGAAAGCGAAGGCAAGTGTGCCAAGAACCTCAAAGGGTAGGTGAAAGTTGGTTACCCACCACTGAAGTTGCTCGTTCGTCATCAGGCAAGTCTAGGCAATGTTAAAAAGGAAACAGCCCGCCATTGCTGGCGGGCTGTTTCTCAGATGGGATGCTGCAGATGGTGGAGATGGGGGGAATTGAACCCCCGTCCAATGCAATGATCACGGCACTTCTACGGGTGTATCTTCAATAAGGTTCTACTCGGCCCCGGCGCTAGCTTGAAGCGACATATCCGACAGGCCCAGCCATAGTTAAAGTCCCGAGTGCCCCTACGACAGAGACACTCAGCGAGATTTCTAAATGACGCCAGACTCTAAAACGAAATCAGATTTAGGCTGACGGACTTTGGGCTAGCTTATGCAGCTAGGGCAAAGTCGGTGCGGTTTGATTTGGCACCTATAGTTTGCAGCGGACATTAACGAGTTGACGCTACATTCTCGACCCGCTTCTTCCATTCACTAATGCAATGTCGAAACCGATCATCCCCATGTTTAGTTATCAAACCTCTTGCGAGGCTCTATAAGAGTAAGCCCTGGCTCCGACATTCGCCAGAGCCGCGGTCTGTGAGTAGTCTGCGAGTTAGCCGAGAGTTTTGTTCATTTATACCCCTTCAAGCCAAGGCCCAAGGTCGACGTGCGAGCCAGGCATTTAGACTTGACGAAATATCGCTGGCGCTAGCGCGATTCAAGAGAAGAGGGATTTCTTGGAAGAAGTAATGATCGTAGATCCATGGGTTTGGCAGGTTTCAATCGCCGCTATCACTCTGGTGATTTTGGGTGATTTGATCTATCAGATTCGCAAACCTCATGAGCCAACCTTCAAGGAATCGGCCATTCAAAGCGTCATCTACATCGGTCTAGCACTTCTCTTCACGTTTCTAATTACCGAAGTTTGGGGATCAAGATTTGGTGGCGAGTACTTAGCAGGATTCATAACCGAAAAATCACTTTCAGTAGATAATCTCTTCGTGTTCTTGGTGATTTTTACCAAGTTCGCCGTGCCCAGACGACTGCAAAGTCAGGCCTTGCTAATCGGAATCGTCCTCGCCTTAATCTTGCGCGGAATCTTTATCGCCGCTGGTGCTGCAG